>CALCCX010000587.1 GCA_937900165.1 uncultured Acidimicrobiia bacterium
ATTATTGTGTTTGGACGTAGACTGGAGTTAAGACGTGTTCTCTTCCGATCTTTTATTATTTAGTATTTTTTTTTTTTTTTTTTCAAGCAGAAGACGGCATACGAGATATATCAGTGTGACTGGAGTTCAGACGTGTGCTCTTCCGATCTAGTTGGCGATGCGTGTCGAGTCTTTACATCTCGTCAATCGTCACACTGTGTGGTCATTCGCGTCGCAGGGCATCTAGGTCGGACGGACGGCGAATACGATGCGAGCCAGAGAAACGTACGAATCATGACCGGACACCGTTTGGATCACGACGTGATCACGCCCAACTGCGGTTATCGAGCCTCTGACTTTGGTCCCCCCGATGGAAACCAACTCGACCTGCTCAGCCGATAGTTCGATCAGCCCTAGACGCGCCGCAAAACTCTCTGCCTCATGGACCACGGAAGACCCTGGTCGAGCGGCCCGTGTGTCAACAACGATCTCGTCGACCGCAGCCAGGTTGCATTCGATCAGCGCAGCTTGGCCCTCGATACTCAATAGGTCGCCGCGGGCGTACTTGGCCAGTCCAGTGAACTGGCCCGCGCCCGCCACGACGCTGACCATATCGCCCCGCTGCACGCTGACTGCCAGCGCCTCCACCAGCGTCGACCCTCGAGCGGCCAGGGTTCGGCTCTGGGCCTCCGCTTCCTCCATTTCGCGGCGGACCTCGGCCTTCATGCGTCGTTCGAGGTCGGGATCGATTGGATTGTCCGGTTGATTCACGCAGATGATTCTGGCACTCAGGCCGGACCGGCGGGAGTGACTCTACGATCCAACACCCAATACAGGGACAGGCCGATCACCATGAGCACCGCGATCGAGCGAAACGCAGCCGGATAGCCGGCACGATCGATCACCGTCCCGATGATCGGGGCTACGGACAAGGTGCTCATATCGAACAGGGCTGTGAAGAACGCCAGGGCACTCCCCCGCTCTGCCGAGCGGGTTCTATCCACGGCGGACGCCGAGAGGATCGGAAACACGAGCCCGTGGCCTATTCCCCCAACCAGCGCCGCTACAACAAAACCTGCGGTCGACGTGGCGCTCGCCAACAGCACGAACATGACGATCAATCCGCTGAACGTCGGGATCAACACTTTCCGAGTTCCGAGGCGGCCAGGCAGGTCGGCCGCCACGATGCGTACGGCGGCCGCCGACAACCCGTAGACGACGAAGAACAGGCCGAGGCTACCGATCCCGGTCTCTTCGACAAAAGTTGCCATGAAGGTGAAGACCACCGTCAAAGCAGCTGCGAAAGTGAAAACGATCACCCAGATCGGGATGATCTCGCGCTGCATTACCGCTGCTCGGAATCCCCGCCTCGGCCTTGACCCGGCATGGCCGATCCTCAAGACCGGCATCCGAAGGATTACGAGCCATCCGATGAACCCAAGCCCGGACGCTGTGACGAACAGTGCCGTGAACGAGCCACTACGAAGCAAATAGTCTCCGAGCAGCGGACTCAAGGCGATAGGCACCAGCCCGCTCAAACCGAAATACGCCATCCCCTCGGTCCTCCGGTTCGACGGCAGAGCATCTGCGGCGTAGGCGAGGTGGCCGGTGAACATCAGAATCTCGGTCGTGCCTTGAAGAATTCGGACCAGATAGGTGCTCAATCCGAAAGAACCGACCGCCAGGTACGCAAGGATGAACAGGGCATCGGCCAAAGCGACCACCCGCAGCACCCGCTGGCGACCCTTGAGATCGAGCAGTTTGCCCACGTAGGGGCGCAACAGGAGCGCCACCACCGCTGCCGCGGCGAACACAAGTCCGATCTGGCCCTCAGATCCCCCCAGGTCGCTGAAATAGCCAGGAAGGTGGATCAGCAGGCCAAAGCTCATCTCTTGGAACATCGATGCTACGAACACCAGAACGAACGCTCGAGTCCAAATACTGGTTTGTTTGTTCGCAGGCATAGGGACGGGAAGATAACAGAGCGACTTGAACCAACTTGTCGGATTTACTCTCGTTTGGCGGGCCCAACCGACGAACCTTTGCCTGCCGCATTCTCTGCTCGAAAGTAACCCTCCATGGCCGGTTCTGCCTGGCTAGTTTTGAGTTCGTGGAGGTCCGAACTGCCACCACGGCGGATCTGCCGGCCATCGTTTCGATCGGCTTTTCAGCGTGGAAAAGCACCTACGACGATTTGCTCGACACCAAGACCGTCGATCGGTATCTGACGACCTCGTACTCGCTGGACGGTATCTGTCTTCGTCTCGAGGATCACGTAATCCTGGTGGCCGACCACAGCGACGACATCGCGGCGTTCGCCGACGTGATCGTCGAGACGGACAAGATCATCGTCGCCGAGGTGTGCACGGCCGACCGCTGGCGGAGATCGGGGTTCGCGACCGAGTTGATAGAAGAGGCACAGTCGCTCGATCCCCATCTACCAATCACATCAGACGTGGTGCTCGGCAACCACGGTGCCGAGCACTTCTACGAGCGACGCGGCTTCGTACCCGGCGAAACGGTTCAGATCGACTTCTTCGGCCAGCAAATTGTCCAGCGCCGATGGTGGAGGCATCCAGACATAGTCGCCCCACCGGACGGAGCGTCCTGACGGCCATACGATCCGTGCACCGTATCGCCGCCCTAAAGTGGCTCGCCACATGTTCGACAAACTCCCCAAGGTCGTCCTCCACGAACACCTCGATGGCGGACTGCGTCCAGCTTCGATTCTCGAGTTGGCAGAAGAACTCGGCTACGACCAACTCCCCGCCTCCAATCCCGAAGAGCTGGCCGATTGGTTCGACCAGGGCCAATCCGGGTCGCTGGAGCGCTACCTGGAAGCGTTCGGCCACACCGTCGCCGTCATGCAGACGCGTGACGCAATCGAGCGAGTGGCCTTCGAAGCAGTGGACGATCTGGCCGCAGACGGTGTCGTGTATGCCGAGATTCGTTTCGCTCCATCCCTCCTGACCCAGGGCGGGCTGTCCCGGTCCGAGGTAGTAGAGGCTGCCCTGGCCGGCTTCGCGAGAGGTGATCGGACGACCGGCATGACCACCCGCCTGATTGTCGACGCCCTGCGGCACCTGGACGACAGCGAACTTGCCGCTTCTGTGGCGATCGATTTCGCGGACGCCGGGGTGGTCGGTTTCGATCTCGCCGGGCCCGAGGACGGGTTTCCACCAGACGATCATCTGGTGGCGTGTCGGAAGATCAGGGAGGCCAACCTCGGGCTGACCCTGCACGCCGGTGAGGCGTATGGTCCCAACTCGATCTGGCGAGCATTGCAACGCTGCGGAGCGCATCGGATCGGCCACGGAGTACGAATCATCGACGACTGCACCGTGGAGGACGGCGAGATCGTCGAGCTCGGCCGGCTCGCCGATTATGTCCTCGATTTCCAGATACCGCTCGAGGTGTGCCCTACCTCCAACCTGCACACCAATGGTTGGACGCCGGCTGAACACCCGATCGGGATGTTGCACAGGGCGGGCTTCAACGTCTCACTGTCGCCTGACAACCGCCTGATGAGCCGGGTCAACACGTCGGACGAGTTCGTGCTGGTCAGCGACCACCACGGCTTCACGGTTGGCGACTTCCACGCCCTGACCACACGAGCCATGCAGGCCTCCTTCACCGACCACCTGACCAAACAGCGCCTCCTGGAAACCATCAACCACGGCTATTCGACGCTTTAGCCTGAATCCACCGCACGGATTGGCTCCTCGCCCGCCTCGCCAGTCATGGCAAGGACTTCTCACGCCTGGCCCGTCTCACACAAAGTGAAAGCCGAAACAACCCCGAATCTCAGTACCGGCGCAGCCCACGGCAACCCTTCGGGTTGCATGGCGACTCGCTTCCCTAAGTCGGTGGATCCAGGCTTTAGCGGTACGACCTGATCACCGAGAGCAACTCGTCGAATGACTGGCCCGCGGCTTGCACGCCGACGGGATCCACGAACGCCGGGTCAACCTGAACTGGTCAACGATCGTCGTGGTTGTGCCCTCACCGTCTTTCTAGGTCAGGTCGCCAACTGGTCCTTGATCCAGGTGATGATGTCAGCGACCACCTCTGGGCCTTCTGGCTCGTTCATCGTTTCATGACGCAGTTTGGGATACAGCTTGCGATCCACGTTGGGCAGCGTCTCGATTGGCACCGAAGCAGAGGGGGGGATGATCGTATCCAGGCCGCCGTGGACCACCAGAGTGGTGGAGGTCAACGCGTCGAGGCTGCGATTCACCGTATCCATCTTGTCGAAGATGGTCATGCCGAGGCGAGCGGTCGACTTCGTGTACACGAGCGGGTCGGCAAAATAGGCTTCACCTACTGCCGCGTCACGGCTCAGCTGGTCCCCTTTCAACCCGTTCGGGACCGAAAGGCCAGGGACGATACCGCCAATGATCTTGGCGAGGACCCGCTGCCACGCCGCACCTCCGGCAAGGGCGGGAGAGCTGAGCACCGACAGATCACTCTGGCGGTTCAGCGACAGCGCGTAGGTGGCGGCGATCAGGCCACCAAGCGAATGGCCAAGCAACACGGTCGGTAGACCCGAGGCGAATGCCGGCGTGAGGTTGTCGAGGACCTGGTCGAGATAGATCTTCCAGTCCTCACAGTCTCCCCGGCTACCACCGGATGCGCCGAAGCCGACAAGATCGAATGATCTGGTATCGATGCCCGCCTCGGCAAACAGTGAGCCGGTTCGTTCATAACGACCGGAATGCTCACCCAGCCCATGCACGACCAGCGCAGACGCCCACGGTGACTTCGCCTCCCAATGCCTGGTCAGCTCGGTGATCCCAGACCGGGTGGTGCCGATTTCGACCGTACTTTCAATTGGCATGTTCGATTTCGCCTCTCGAGGTGGCCACTAGGCAATATTGTAAGGCGGTTGCCGACCCAGCACTCAACGGACGATGAATGGTGGCTTGCTTCGCTCGGCAGGAGTCCAGGTCCCTCGAATTTCGACCTCGAAATCGCAGACCGGATCCGGAGGAGGACTCAGATAGGCCATGCCGATTCCAACGCCGAGTCCAGGACTGAAGTTCGCACTCGCCACCTTGCCGACCGAGTCGCCGCACCTGGCCGGATAGCCGTGCCGTGGAAAGCGACGTCCCTCCATGGCGAATCCAATCAGACGTTTCCTCAGACCGGCGGCCAGCGAGGACTCGAGACTGGATTTGCCCACGAACTCGTGGTCCCAGTTGACAACCCAATCCAGGCCGGCCTCCAACGGCGACGTCTGCGCATCGAGGTCTTGACCCCACAGTGGAAAACCCATTTCCAAGCGCAGGGTATCTCGCGCGCCAAGACCACACGGAGTCGCCCCGGCTTCGAGCAAAGCGTCCAGGAGACCCGGCCCGACCGACGCATCGACAATCAACTCTCCCCCTCGCTCACCCGTGTACCCGGTGCCGGCGGCCACGACCCTCGCGTCTTCGAAACTCGACTCGATCACTCGGAAACGACCTGGTGCCTCGCCGATCACCGCCGCTATGACATCCGGGGCGTCCGGACCCTGAACGGCCAGCATCACCGTGTCGTCACGTCTTGGGGTGAGATGCTGGCCCTCATCGAGAGCCGCGCGGAAATAATCGAGGATCTCGTCATAGTTGGCGCCGTTGGGATTCACCCAATAGTCCTCTTCACCGAGACGAAGCACGATCACATCGTCCTCAACGCCTCCCGACTCGTTCAACACCATCGAATACTGCGCCCGGCCAGGGCCAATGCGCGCCACATCGTTGCAGAGAACCCTCCGCAACACGTCAGTGGACCCGGTACCGGATAGCTGGAATCGACCGAGATGGGACACGTCGAAGACCCCCACCCCCTCTCGGACTGCTCTGTGCTCAGAAAGTACCGACTCGTACTGGACTGGCATCTCCCACCCACCAAAATCAACAAAGCGGGCACCCAGGTCTGCATGCCGATCGTGAAGAGGAGATCGTGAAGAAGTCATGCGACGCATGGTAGATGTCAATTTGAGCCGAGTCCGGGTCAGTTGAGGCTCTGCGATCAGGACCCCGTTTGCCGGCCTTCCGCAATCCGCGATCCGCCTGCTGTCGGCCGTCTGCACCTCCGAATGATCCACGTCCGCTTGCTCGTCCGGAGAGAGGCTCATGCGGAAAGCGGAAAGCGGAAAGCGGATTATTGGGCTCAGCCGGCTTGTGAGTCTTCGATCCTGAATACCTGCGGAGGGCCGGGAAGCCGGGTCGGGGTCGGCAGCTCGCGGTCCTCAGTCGCGTCTTCCAGGCCATACTTCACGAGTAGGTGAAGGTAGTCGCGCTGGTAGAAGATCTTGCACCTGACCTCTGGGTAGCTCTCCCGTAGACGGCGAACCTTCTGATTCTTTTTCGTGACCAGCTTCTGGTTCATCGTCGTGATTTCGATGAAAAGGTCCTCATCAGGGAGAAAGAAGTCGGGGGTGAACGCCTTGGCGATCTTGCCTTCGGCGTCCCAGTCGAGCGGAAACGAGCGCGGCTCATATTCCCAGGCGATGGCGTAGAAATCCAGGAGTCTCGCGAACTGCCGCTCGCTCTCGTGAGCGAAGTCGACCAGGTCAGCGGGGGAAGCTTCCGTCAGGTCGTCGAAAGCTGTCAGTTCGCTTTCGCCTCCGTCGAGTGGCTGGCGACAACTTGGCCGCCATCCGGGAACAGCTCGTGGATTTCGCCCTCGAGCTCAGCCTGCACAGGGCCAACCGCAATGCCGAATACTCCCTGGCCACGCCGAAATACGTCCTCGAGTTCGTCGGCGCTCCTCACCGCATAGATACTCGATCCGTCCGAAAGCAATGTCACGTCCATCAAAGGCCGGTCGCTTTCGAGCTCGACGCGCAAATTGTCCACCGCATCGCGGATTTTCTTCAGGCTCATTCCGGCGTCGAGTAAGCGTTTGATGACCTTGAGTTGGATGACGTCGGTAAACGAGTAGAGACGTTGGGAGCCCGAACCGCTGGCGACCTGGAGAGACGGCAACATCAGGTCGGTACGAGCCCAATAGTCGAGTTGGCGATAAGTGATCCCCACCAGGGTGCAAACCTGCGGCGCCCGGTACCCTTGCTCCGTCACAACAACCTCTGCCTGCTCAGGCATTCGTCCTCCTCGACCCGATCAGCTTACACGCCCGTAATTACTTCAACGGAATCAAGCTAGGATCCGTCGCCGAACTTGTCAACAGTTTCTGTGGATATCTCTGTGAACCCAGGGTCGTACCCTGGGTTCCCTGGGTCGCCATAGCGACCCTGGGAGTCCCGAGTTCAGGTGAGATCGAGGCCACCGCTTGATCGCGGCGGCGAAGTTTCGGCCATAGTGCGGATATATCCGTGGCCGAACCTAAGGTTGCTGAATCCGCCTACCCGAAGTCCTCTGGCGTGATGTCGTCGAGGAATTCTTTGAAGCGTTCGACTTCCTCTTCTTCGCTCTCGTCACGAATCTCAATTCCCGCATCGTCGAGCACGCCAGGGGTGGCGAACAATGGGGCGCCGGTTCGGGCTGCGAGCGCGATGGCATCCGATGGGCGGGACGAGATCGTCAATTCATCTCCGTTGCGATCAAGTACCAGGTCGGCGTAATACACAGAATCCTTTATCTCTGTGACGGTCACACGATGGACCGAAGCGCCGAGAGCCTCAGTGGTGATCTTCAGCAGGTCGTGGGTGAACGGCCGCTGAGGGGTAACCCCCTCTAGAGCATATGCGATCGCGGTGGCCTCGGTCACACCGATCCAGATCGCCAGATATCGTGTCCCGGCGGACTCTCGGAGAAGCACGATCGGCTGGTTAGTCGGGTATTCAATCCTCACACCCATCAGGTCCATCGGGACCGCATCAGTCATGGTGCCAGACTATCACCGGTGGGACCGAACAGGACTCGGTCGAGGTCCTCGGGGCCGCCCGCCAGTGCATCCAAATCCATTACTGCCCATACGCTGTCCAGATTCCTGTACCTACCCTCCCAGTCCATTCCGTAGCCGAGCAGAAACTCGTCGCCAACCTCGAAACCCCTGTACTCCACATCGACATCAACGATCCGCCGGGTCACTTTGTCGAACAGGGTCACAGTAGAAATCGACGCACAAGACCGAGTGCCCAGCAACCTGAGCATTGAGGTGAGGGTGAGGCCGGTGTCGACGATGTCCTCAACCAGGACCACTCGGCGACCCTGAAGGGGCGTCGCAGTGTCGAGCGCAATCCGCACCCTTCCCTCTTCGCCAAATCGGTTGAGAGCCAGGAAATCGACATCTAGATGGATGGACATCGCACGAACCAAGTCCGCCAAGAAGAAGATCGCTCCGTGCAGGACGCCCACGAGGACGGGCGGCTCTCCGTCTGAAAAATCGCTGGAGATCCGAACGGCCAGTTCGGAGACTCTGGCCTGCAACGAGCTTTTGTCGATGACCTGACGTACGATCTCGCTCACGAATTACCCCACGCCCAATCCCAATAGTCTCCAGCCCAAGAGAATGCGTCTGAAAGGCCAGGCAGGCCAGGGGCTTCTTGGAGATCGAGATCGACGCGGCCTATCTCGGTGCCGTCGAGTGCCGCAACCAGTATCGGGCTATCACCCGCAAAATGCGGCACAATGGCTACTTCCTCCGCATCCGCACTGCCAATAAACAGTTCGAAAGACTCCGCCGCAACCGCCGGGGTCAGCAGGTCCGCGACCCGCCGATTGGCATACGCATCACCGCGGGCGACGAGCTCGACGATCCCGAACTCACCAAACCCATAGTCGAGCAGCCTTGCCACGTCGAGGAAGTGATCTTCTGACCCGAGCACCACGACGTAGAGCCGACGGCCGTCTCGTTCCGCGGCAGCCACCAGGGACCTACCTGCCTGATCGGTGATCCCGGTCTTTATACCTATCGTGCCTGGATAGGTATCGAGTAGCTGGTTGGTTGCGACCGCTATACGCTCCGAACCGTCTTCAGGATTGTCCGGTAGCCGGGCCGATCTGGTCTGGACGATCTGGGCGAATGTCGCGTTGTCCATCCCTGCCCTGGCGATGGTGAGCAGATCCCTTGCACTGCTGAAATGGTCCGGATCGTCCAACCCGTGTGGATTCACGAACGAGGTGTTTTCCAGGTCGAGCTGGCGTGCCTTCAGGTTCATCATGTCGGCGAACCCTGCTAGATCGCCTCCCACATATTCGGCAAGCGCGACGGCTGCGTCGTTCGCCGAACGGACCAGTAGGGCCGTCACAAGATCCTGGATGCTCCAGGGATCCTCCCCTGCGACCAAACCCACCTCGGACTCCCCAGCGGCATCGGCCGTTTCAGTGATCGGTACGAGTTCGTCCAATTCGACGTTTTCGAGGGTCACCAGTGCCGTCATCATCTTCGTCACTGAAGCCATCGGACGAGGTTCATCGGCGTTGAACGCAGCCAGCACCTGGCCGAAAGTATCGTCCCAGATGATCCAGGCCTGCGCAGTTACTACCGGTGGGTCGCTCGCCAGCAACAGACTGGGATCGGCCGGAGGCAACTCTTGAGCCGTAGCAGCCGCGGTAGTCGACAAGACCAGCAGCATTGCGACTGGCAACCGGAGAAAGCGCATGAGGGAGAGTTCAGTCGTTGAGGAAGGACCGGATTTCACCGGCCAGGATCAATGCCTGCACCTTACCCAAAGCCTCAGCGCAACCCGCCAACGTCTGCGCAGCCTCTCGCCGCGCCTGAGGGCTGCGATTGCGGCGCAATGGGGCCGTCAGAGTCCTGAGGAGCTCGGCGCTGCGTTCAGACCCGATCCGAACCGAACGCAGGTGCCGAGGTTCCAGTCCATATCCGAGCAGCAAGGAGCATTGCCGAGCGATGGCCACCTCTCCGGCAGAGTAGGCATCCACGCCGTGGCGAGTTTGGGGCGCAACCAGCCCAAGGTCGACGAGTGATTTCAGCTGGACTCTGGTGAGTTCCGCCCTGCGAAGCACCTCTTCGGTGTCCATCGTGTCTGGGGGGTCATCGTCCAACAGCTCGTCAGGATTCGGCCCGACCGGTGGAGTCGGGCTTGGCTCATCCCCCCGGTCCCAGAGGGTGAGCTGAGACTTGATTACCTTCAACGGAAGGAAATGGTCCCGCTGTTGTTGAAGGATATAACGGAGCCGCTTCACCTCCGCAGAGTGGAACTGGCGGTAGCCAGAGGTCGACCGACCCGGATCAATGAGCCCTTGGCCCTCCAGAAAGCGCACCTTCGACACCGTGACGTCCGGGAATTCGTCCTTCAGGAGGTTGATGACTTCGCCGATGGTCAGCGCCGGTCCGTCAGCCATCTCCGTGCGCCACGACGAGGTGAAACTTTCCGACCAAGAGCCGATCCCCTGGATCGAGCCGACGCTCGTCGGCTCGCCGATCGTTTACATAGGTTCCGTTGGTGGATCCGGCGTCGCTGAAACCAAGCACGTCGTCAGTCAGATCAATGTCGCAATGGTGCCTGGATACCGTGATGTCATCCAATACGATGTCGTTCGACGGATCGCGACCGATGGACGTTTGCCCTTTGGGGAGCAGCCACGTCTTACCGGTTTGCGGGCCACGCTGGACGATCAGCGCATATCCTTCGATCCCGGCAATGGCCGAGGCTTGTTCGGGTGTGAGGATCGAAATCGCGTCCTCGCTGACCGGCACGTAGGTGATGGTCGGCTCGTGTTCGACCACGACATCGTCGGCTAGTTCTTCGCTCTCCGGTTCGTGATTCTCGGCCATGGCCGTATTGTAGTTGGGGCCTCCGACCTTCTGTCGCGAACCCTGAGATAGTTCACTCGAAGGTATGCGATCCGCTGCGCCCTCGTGCGTCTACGGCCCAGAGCTAGTGGGTGATGGCCACATAGGCGGCTGCATCGAGCATCGTCTCGAGCGGAGCCGCATCGCCTTCCATCTCAACGAACCAACCTGCTCCATAGGGGTCCTCGTTGACCAGTCCCGGATTATCCGCCAGGGCTTCGTTGATGGCCACGACGGTCCCGGAGATCGGCGCATACACATCCGCGACCGATTTGGTCGACTCCACTTCGGCCAGCCCATCGCCCTTGTTCATCTTGCGTCCAACCTCCGGGAGTTCGATGTACACGACATCGCCGAGGGCGTCCTGCGCGTAGTCGGTGATACCGATACGGATTCGTCCATCGACAGCGAGGGCCCACTCATGCTCCTCGCTGTACCGGCGATCATCTGGCACCTTCATCCTTTTCCTCTCTATTTGACTCGTGCATCGAGCCTACTTCGCAGGCGGCCGGTCGCCCCCGCTTGCGCTGATCCCTTCCCGCAATTCGGCGAAGTAGTCCCACGTCACTTTGTAGTAGAGAACCAGGCCGACCACGCCGGTCGCCCACCCGATCGGTTCGAGAAGTGCTGGCAAGATGTCGCCGGCTGCGAAGTAAAACGCAGGAATCGAAATGTAGACAATCAACGTGGCTGCCTTTCCGAGTGCTTTCACTTCTACATTCCGGTGGAGCCTTCGTACCAAATACAGAGCGCCGAGCGCGACTATTGCCTCGCGGATGATGAGCGGCCAAGCGATCAAGCCGGGCAGCACCCCGGCGATCAGACCTCCCACCAAGGCCGCCGCAATGGCAGCCCGGTCGGCCAGAGGGTCCAGGAATTTTCCGATCTCCGATACCTGATTGAACGCCCTTGCCAAGCTCCCATCCAAGAAGTCGGTTGCACCAATCACCGCCAACAGCCAAGCGGCAGCCACTACATCGTCTCTGCCCAGCAGCATCCAAAGGAACACGGGCACGGCCAGCAGCCTGATCAGCGAAACACCATTGGCCACCGTCCACAGCCCGGCATCCGGTTTTGAAGACGGTTCAGATCCTCGGATACTCAGATCGATCTCCTTCACTGAGCGACCGTAACAGCCGCACGGCGTCGATCGCGACCTCCCAGCGCAGGCTACACGCGAAGAAACCAACTCTTCTTGCTCCTCGACCGTTCGTGACCTTCGAGTGATCCTCGATTCGCGCTGACATCTCGCTACCGTGATGGTCATGAAAGTTATAGTTGCGCTTGTGACGACCTTCGGTGGCCTCGGCCTATTGGCCGTCGGAATCGGTGGAGCGTTAGGGGCGTACGAGACGCCATCCGGCGCTTTCATTGTCGGTGGCGCGGTCTCGTTGCTGGTTGGTATTTCCCGCGTGAGGGCACTGAGTGGTGATCCCGAGGAATCCAGCCACATTCCTCAAGTGGCCGACCCAGAAGACTTGCCATATGTGATCGGCGTCCTCGACCAGGGCGAGGAGTCTGAGCCACATTCTGACGAAGCGCCGCACGAGTATGTGGCCGTACCCACCCCCATTGAAGACAGGCCTACGAGACCTCAGCTCCTCCAGGTCGGCAAGGTCCGCAGGATCCTGGTGTTTGCTGCGATAGCAGCGGTGCTTTTCGGAGGAGCGGGTAGGGAGCTCATAGAGTCTCTGGTCGACGGCCTCTCCGGGAACGATACGCCCAACATCCCGGTTCACATCCTCGAAGCATGCAACGAGGCCTTCGCCGACCAGGAGGGTCCGGCAGCCAGTTTCGGCCAGGCGTATCAATATGAACAACGGGCCGATGGCACCGAAGACGTCCTCTTCCGAACTGCCCAGGGCTCGGAATGGGATTGTCGCTGGGACCCCACGGCCTTCACCGCCGAAATCACCGCCACCCGCCAGGCGGGATGACTGTGCTGAGTACGAATCCAGGCGGACACAACCCGCTGGCGCGGACGCGAGGTCAGCCGTTGAGTGCGTGAATGCCTGCCGCCTACGAGGTCCGCCGGCGCAGTTCCCAGAATCTTGCCTGCTTCGAAGCCGGCGCCTCATCGTGAAGGCGACTACGAGGCGATATCGAGGATCAGCCCGATGACGTCTCGATCTGAGTGAGCGCAACCACACTGGTGTTGCCGGCACGCGCAACCCGCGCCGAAGGCTGCCGGGTCGGCCTCGTCGAGTTGGCCGTGGAGTTCGCCTCCGGTATCCGTTGGGACACACTGACTGGGCAGGAAAGATCCGCTTGACCTTCCGGTCGACAGGAAGGCGTACTGTGACCGTGGAGTGCGAGAAAGGACGGCGCTACGTGAACGGTTCAATCCAATGGATCGGCTTCGCAGGCATGGGCCTGGTCGTCGCGGCATACCTGCCACAAATCGTGCACCTCGCGAGAGCACGCTGCTCAGCCGGCGTGAGCTTGTGGGCGTATCTGGTGTGGAGCGTATCCGCGGCGTTTCTGCTCGTCTACGCCATCACAGCCGGAGATCCGGTCTTCATTGCACTCCAGGCCTACCAACTGGTGGCCTTGACCTGTATCTTTCTTCTCTCGCGGCGGCACAAGGGGCATCCATGTGGCGTCCACTGTGGAACGCCGGCAACCCCCACACCCGAGATTGTGTTCCCCTCAGGTCAGCCCACCAGGAACCCCTAACGCTCGCGCCAGGCACGCAGGTGACAGCGTTCGGGCGACACCTACATCTCATCGCGTCGTCGAGACGTACGAGCGGAGCTAGCTACGGCATGCCGGTGATCATGCTGATGATGTCGAGCACCTGATGGGTGATAGCCGGCCCCACGTTTCCGCTAGGGGCCCTGCAACGTTCAACTGCAACGGCCCGGAGCTGTTCGACGAGGGCACAACTGGGTGTCTGCAGGCCGTTCGTATCGTCGGCCGCTATCTCCACATGGCTCGGAAACGTTCGTGCAGTAGACGTGAGCGGCACAACGAACACCGTTGTTGGGCGGAATCTAAGAAAGGCGTCCGCCGTCAACACGATCGCGGGCCTCAGGAACCCGGCCTCAGAGCCGATCGGCTGCCCGAAATCGACTGTGACGATGTCGCCGAAGTTCACTAGCTCGTTAGGTCAGGGTTGAGCCATGTATCGCGTTCGGCAACATATTCGGCCCAGCGCGCCTCGTCCGACCGGAGAGCTCGCTCTGCGTCGGCCATGGTCTTGTAAAACTGATCACGACGCAGCGCTTCGAGGGCGGCGTCGAGAGTGGCGGCCATTGTTGCGTCGCGGTCCGATGCCAGGCGGCGCAGGCGCGCTCGTTGTTCCAAGCTGACTCGGATTGTGGTAGACGTTTCAGTCATACCGATAGTCTACACGATCAGCGAGACCTCGGGATGGAACGTTGCAGGTCGGGTCGGCCGTAGGCCGCATGATCAGATCCCTGGCACTCGTCGGGCTGGGGAGACTTGAACTCCCGACCTCTTGACCCCCAGTCAAGCGCGCTACCAAACTGCGCCACAGCCCGTTGGTTGCAAGACTAACCGCCTAAGGACACAGCGGGGGCGGGGTTCAGCCGGCGATCCAGCTGATTACCACGCCGACCCCCTGAACGAGGCGCCACCCTAGATAGAGGGCCACGAGGGCCAGCATCACCCAGAAGCTGATCGGCACGTGCGGTTCGTCGAGATCGCCCTCCTCCACCGGGAGGCCGTCTCGGGGTCGACCAGTGTCTTCCATCAGCGAGGTCGCCGGTTCTTGCGCCGAGCTATCAGGCGGATGGGCGAACCCTCGAAATCGAACCTCTCGCGCAGGCGGTTTTCAATAAAGCGCAGGTAGTCTTCGCCCAATTCGCCACCAGACACGAACAGGATGATGGTCGGAGGCTCGGTCCCAGCCTGGACGGCGTAGAGAATCCGAGGACGTCTACCTTTGCGCACCGGGGCTGGATGGGCTTGGGTCCAGGCGGTGATCAGGCGATTCAGTTCACCGGTCGGAATCCGGCTTGCTCGATTGACGAGCACTCGCTCAACGGCAGGACCCAAGCGCTTCAGGCGAGACCCGGTCAACGCCGAGATGCGTAGAACGGGAGCCCAGTCGACGAAGCCAAAACGATCCGCGACCCCGTCTTCGGTCCATTCACGTTCTTCGGTATCGATGGCATCCCACTTGTTCAAGATCACCACGAGGCCTGCTCCAGATTCGGCGGCCTCCTCGGCGATGCGCTGATCTTGATGGGTCACCCCCTCCAGCGCGTCGATCAGAAGCAGTGCCACGTCGGCGTCACGCAAAACTTCTTTGGCCCGTAGGATCGAATAGAACTCTGCATCCTCGCCTACTTTCGGCGCCCTTCTGATACCCGCCGTGTCGATGAGTGTGTACGAAATCCCGTCGATTTCGACAGGTGCATCAATCGGGTCGCGGGTCGTCCCCCCGATCGGCGAAACCACCACCCGGTCTTCGCCCAGCAAGTTGTTGAGCAGAGTCGACTTGCCGACATTGGGTCTGCCGATGATCGCCAGCGTGCGAGGCGAGTCGTCCTTTCGGTCCTCTTCTTCGACGTCCGGGAAGCGGTTGACTACCAGATCGAGAACGTCGGCCACCCCGACCCCGTGAACGGCACTGATCGGATGCGGTTCACCCAGACCAAGCCGCCAGAACCCGGCGAGATCCTCGGCTATGGATTCGTTGTCCACCTTGTTGGCAACAAGGATCACGCGCTCTGGCGCCGATCGCAGCAACTCGGCGACGGCCGCGTCGTCCTTGGAGATATCTGCCTGGGCGTCAATCAGGAACAGGATGAGATCGGCGGCGGCAATGGCTGCTTCGGCCTGCATCTTGATGTCAACAAGAAGATATTCGTTGTCAGACACCTGCCATCCGCCGGTGTCGACGACTACGAACGGACGCCCGTTCCACTCCGCCTCGAATTCTCTGCGGTCCCTCGTGACGCCAGGCAATTCTTGGACGACCGCCGCCCTGCGCCCAACTATTCGGTTGACCAGAGTCGATTTTCCTATGTTGGGCCGCCCGACAACAGCCACGACTGGCAGCCGCGTCGACGTGCGCGACGGTTGATCGGTTGGGGCGGTCAAGATCCATCTCCTGTTGAGCCATCAGTCTACGATCCGTCGATCCCCACCTGGCCGCGATGTTCCGGATCGACCGCAACGGCGGTACAATTCCCGGCCAGGAAGGATCTCGATGCCACCCGACAAAGTCCTACTTGCAGAGCCACGCGGCTTCTGCGCCGGTGTCGAGATGGCGATCAAGGCCTTGACGTGGATGGTCAGGGTGTTCGATGCTCCCGTCTACTGCTATCACGAGATCGTCCACAACCGATTCGTCGTCGCCTCGTTCGAGGACGTCGGCGTGATCTTCATCGACGACATCTCAGAAGTGCCGGCAGGTGCACCGGTGATGCTGTCCGCCCACGGATCTTCGCCTGAAGTCGTGGCCGGAGCGCATGCCAACGCCGGGGTCGTCATCGACGCGGTATGCCCTCTGGTGACCAAGGTCCACCACGAAGTCAAGAGAATGGCCGAGCGTGGGTATGACATCATCTACGTCGGCCACGAAGGTCACGACGAGGCCATCGGTACTTTGGCAGAGGCGCCGGACTCGATCACCCTCATCGAGCCTGAGCTGGGATTGGACGGCTTCGAGGCCAAAGACCCCACCAAGGTGGCCCTGTTGGCCCAAACGACTCTCGGAATGCACGAATGGCAGGCTGTTCTGATCGACTCTCAGCGACGCTTTCCGGACTTGACCACAGCGCGCAAAAGCGACCTCTGCTACGCGACCACCAACCGCCAGGAGGCCGTTCTGCAGCTCGCCGAACTTTGTGATCTAATTCTGGTTGTCGGATCTGAGAACTCGTCGAACACCAGGGCACTGGTCAGGGCGGCTCACGAAGTCGGAGCCATCGCACATCGAGTGGACAGCGCAGATGCAATCGAGGACGAATGGTTGCAAGACGGGTCGGTCGTCGGCGTTACAGCCGGAGCGTCTGCGCCTGACCATCTGGTCCACGCGGTGATCGAGCGGATCGCTCCAGAACGGGGTTTCGAGTTACTCCACACTGCCACCGAGGGCGAATACTTTCCGCTGCCCCGCCAGTTGCGCGCCTTCCTAAACGCACTTCAGGCAGCCGTCGAGATGGGCTACACGGCCACCGCGGCCGGTCTACCTGGACTCCTGCAGGCCGACCGCGACTGGACGGCGACCGATGCGCTCGGGTCTTTGCGCAGCTGAAATCAGGTGGGTTCCGGCGTAATGCCGCGCTCGGCTGCGAGGCTCAGGACCGTATCGATGACTTCTGGGAGATTCAGGTCCGAACTGTCGATTTCGACCGCATCGTCCGCCATTGTGAGAGGCGAAACCGCTCTGGTGGAATCGACCCGATCTCGCCGGCCTAGCTCCTGTTCGACGGTCTTTGCATCGGTATCCCCGTCCTGAGTTGCGCGCCTTGCCGCTCTCACCTCCGGTCTGGCGGTCAGGTAGATCTTGAGTCGACTGTTCGGGAATACGACCGTGCCGATATCTCGACCCTCCACCACCGCGTGGCAATCGTGCCTGACCACCCAGTCGCGCTGATGCCCGACCAGCACGGATCGCACCTCAGCAAGAGCCGCAACGCGGCTGACTGCGGCAGTCACCGCGTCAGATCTGATCGC
>CALCCX010000588.1 GCA_937900165.1 uncultured Acidimicrobiia bacterium
CAGGTCGTGAGGCCGGCGGACAAATGTCGCGACGGACGCGATACATACTGTATTGCCACAGTCTGTATTGCCACCGTGCCGTCCTTCGAGGCAGCACCTGGTGCGGTCTACTGGAGGCCCTATGTGTTGAGCACATTCCGCGCTACCTTTGTGCCACACCATGCGCCCGTAGCTCAATTTGGATAGAGCGTCTGATTACGGATCAGAAGGTTGGGGGTTCGAGTCCCTCCGGGCGTGCCACCGGAATCCCTTGTGCCACAAGGGATTCCTCCTATTGGCCAGTCAGCTCGATGACCTCTGGTCCGCGGTTGGTCCGCATCTGGTCCGCGAGAGCTCGGCTGCGCACCCCGTCGAGGGCCACCGCCAGAGCCTCCATATCGGACGGGAACAGGTGCCCGTAGCGGTCCATCGTCACGGAAATCGATGAGTGACCAAGGTGCACCTGGATCGCTTTGGGATGCGCCCCTTCGGCGATGAGCAGGGCAGCGCAGGTATGTCTCAAGTCGTGGATGCGGAGTCCCTCGGGCAATCCGGCATCAGCTACCGCCTTGTACCAAACCTGACGCCGGAAGTTGGAGTTCCGCAAAGGCTTTCCCAAGGGCGAGGTGAAGACCAGCGCGTCAAGACCGTCGTCCACCTCTCGGGCGATGTGCTCGGCCAGTAGCTCGCTGAGGAAGCCAGGCAGGATCACCGTCCGATGACGGTACGTCTTCGTGGCACCGAAGTGGAGCGTCCAGCGGGCCTCTGAAAGCGATTCGGTCACTTCGATACGGGATCGCAGGAGGTCGCATCGCTTGCGACGAACCGAGACGGCCTCACCCCAGCGAAGGCCTCCGTAGGCAAGCAGATAGACGAGCGCTCCGTAGGGTTCCCGGATCGCCGCGGCGAGACGCTCGACCTCCTCTGCAGACAGGAAGAGCATTTCGGGGTCGGGCTGACGGGCGACTTTCACACCAGTGACCGGATTCGCGACGAGGTAGCCGGCCTCGACGGCCAGCATCATCATGCTGTTGAGCACCTGACGTGCCTGGCGCACTCCGGAGGGACCGAGCCCTGCTGCTTGCAGATCGGCTACCCACTCCTCGACGGCCATGCGGTCGACGTGGCGGAGCTGTTGGCTACCGAACGCAGGGAGGACGTGGGCGTGAAGATTTGATTCGTAGCCAGCCAACGTCTTGGGTTTGAGATGGGACTTCGTGCGCAGCCACCGATCCGACCACTCGGCAACGGTGGTCTTCGAGAGCCGAGGGTCGGTCCACTCCCCTCGGATTCTGTCCGCTTCCACCGTGACAGCAAAACGGTTTGCGTCAGACTTTCTGAGGAAGCTCCTGGCTCGCTCTCTTCCTGACGGATCCCTGTACCGTACCTCCCAGGGTCGCCGCCGTCCGGATAGGTGTTGGATATGTGCCACGGTCGGATACCTCCTCGTTCACCTACGGCAATCAAAGCACGTCTGTCTTGACCCTGTCCTCGATCCAGGTCTCGACGTCGCTCCATCGAAAGCGGAGATATTTGCCGACACGGAATCCTGGTGGGCCTTGGCGATGGTATCGCCACGCGTAGATCGTGGCGACCGGAACCTCGAGGTATTCAGAGAGATCTTCAACAGTAAGCAGCCGATCAATGGAATCCATGGTTCGATTCTCCAGCCGTACCCTCTCACCAGAGTTTCACCAGAGTTTCAACAGAGTCTCAACAGAGTCTCAGCAGAGTGTTAGCAGACAGGTCAACCCGGCTCCGAAGCACTCCGCGGCGCGTGTGACGCGGCCATTGGGCGGATTCTTCGCTGCCGCTGTCCGATGTGATGAAAAGCGTTGTGGCTCAAGGGTTCTGGCGGTGTCAGCGTTGCCTCTGAGAGGGCTACTGAGACTTTGGTGAGAGGGTTACGGAAACTCTGGTGAGAGGGTTGGCATGTCTATTTCTTGGATATGGAGTACTCAGCGCTCGTTTGCCTCAGTGGAGATCCCGTCGTCGAATGCGGCTTCGTTGGTCCCGTTGGCCGTTCGTGGCCCGAACAAGACGTGGGGTCCCTGTCTGGATCGGCCAGGGTCCAGGCCCAGGACCATTCCCCGCATCCAACGCACACCAAGAGGCCACGGCAGTCCCATAATCGAGAACCCGCGGTACAGAGTCGGAGCACAGCGATTGCCACCCACGACAGCCACCACTCGAAGAACGAACGTGACACCGGCCTCCGCGTCGCGAATGTGCATAGACACCCCCAAATCACACACGCACGTGCAACAAGTTGCCCGATGTACACATGTGCACCTCGGAGGTGGCGCTGATGGACATCGC
>CALCCX010000589.1 GCA_937900165.1 uncultured Acidimicrobiia bacterium
TAGTTTAACAGTGTGCTAGACTAGAGATTCTTGCTTGGGTGGTGGGGGGGGGTGGGGGGGGGTGGTGTGGGGTTTTTTTTTTTAATGATACGGCGACCACCGAGATCTACACTCTTTCCCTACACGACGCTCTTCCGATCTGCATGAAGTGCTGGTGTTCGGCAGAGACGACACTGCGATGCACCACGCCTACCTCTTCAACTACCCAGGCATCCCCGAGATATCGGGAACCGATTTCCAGGCGATCGCCAGGCAACAGGCCGAGGGGTTCGGTGCCACAGTTCACGATTCCCAAGTGATCGAGATCGGGGTCTCGGCCGAGGGTTTCAAGATCTCAACTCGCATCGGAACCATCAACATCGACTACCTGATCCTCAGCGAAGGCAAGAAGGCTCCTCTCGCCGATTCTCTCGGCCTGGCGTCAGGGGAAGATGGTTTCACGGTCGATCGCAACGGCCGTTCGTCGATGGACCGGGTCTATGTGGTGGGCCGGAGCGCCCGCCCGGCTCGGAGCCAGGCAATCATCTCAGCGGGAGACGGCGCTGCCGCAGCCCTTGACATCCTGTCGACCGAAGCCGGCAAAGACATCCAAGACTGGGATTCCCCTCCAAAACCTGCCGAGTAGCAGGTCCCTCGACTCAGTTTTGACCTCCTGGCCATAGAGGTGCGGCCCGATCCCTCAGGCATCCTCCGGCCAAACGAGGCTGTCCGGGTTGAACTGAGTCCAGGCGAACCAGAAGGCCTGGTGAGCAGCCAGCTCTGAGCCGTCCTCGGCGGTCGCCCTGAATCCGGTGCCGTCGCTCCGCAGTGTCACTCCCCCAGCGGCCACCACCTCACCGGCGGCGAGAGCCTCGGTCGCCTCGTCCACCGGGAATGCAACAGGAGTGCCGTCTGCGGTGAGGACGCCGATCACGGGCGTCTGGGCTTCGTAGCGAGGGTCTACGTCGCCGATCGGAAAGATCGGCCCATTGTCGTCACGCCCTCGCAGTGGGTCGAGAGAATACGAACGGTTGATTCCACCGTCCTCGGCGACAATCGTCGTGTCGGGGTAGGCGTCTTTCCAAGCAGCCCAGGTCGAGGTCACGACACTCATCTGCTCCAGCGCCACCCCCGCCTCCCGCAAGGGTCCTGCCACCGCCTCTCCTGTGAAAGTGTTGAACACGGAACCCGTCAACAAGTCGTACATGACCTTGTTGGAGCGGATCAACAGTCCTGAAGTGCGCAGCACCGGGATCTCTATGCCGTCGGCGACCGAATCGGTGAAGTAGGCCTGGGCCGAGCCGCACAGAGTGCAATATGGCAGACCGATCCGGCGATCACCCAACGTGTCGTTGACCATCTCGTGGACTTCCATGATATTCTTCGGGTAGGCACGTGCTTCACCGTCGACGACCACGCCGAACACGAACGCGTCGTCTGGGTACCAGTCGCCACCGTCGGCGCCGGTGACCGAAGGGTCATCCAGAGCCGGAATGCAACCGCCAGGGCACCCAGATTGGTCTCCAAGTGCACGGTTGTCGATGAATACTCCACCCCAACTCACCAGCCGCCAGTCGATGGTGGCATTCGGGTCCCCAAACAACGGTTCCCAGTCGGTTGAAACGAGGGTGAACACGTCCGCCTTGTATTCCGCATATTCGTCGAAGGCGGGCAGGTCCCACGCGATCAAGAGGTTGGTCACCTGGCCCCAGCTCGAGCCGAGTCCACTTGCGGGAATCGACGTTCCGGTGAGCTCAGCAAAGGCCGCCACCAAGGCATCCGAAACTGGTCCTTGCTGAATGAACCTCAACAAATCCGACAGGTACCAGGCCACCCTGGCGTCTCCGAATTCAGCTATTGCGGCAACCTTCTCGGGGCTGATCTCACCGGTGGAGGCCTCCAGGAACAGATCATCGAGCGCGGCCAGCAGGTCGGGATCTGTGGGACCGTCTGGTACCTCAGGTGCCGGCCCGAACGGTTGGCCGTCACTGCCGACGAGCCCAGCGATGGTGGTGGGAGGCTGAGTTGGTTCCGTTACAGAGGTAGTCGTAGTCACCGCCTCGGTGTCGGACATGGTCTCGTCGACGCCTGAGCCTTCCGAGGTGCTGCAGGCCGCGAGCACAAGAGAAAATGCGAGAAGGGTGAGAACAAATCGACAGATCGGAAGAGCGTCGTGTAGGGAAAGAGTGTAGATCTCGGTGGTCGCCGTATCATTAAAAAAAAAAACAAACAAAAACAACAAAAAAAA
>CALCCX010000590.1 GCA_937900165.1 uncultured Acidimicrobiia bacterium
GCGTGGTGTCTGTAGTTTTTTTTTTTTTTTTTTACGGCTACGGCGACCACCGAGATCTACACGCTTTCCCTACACGACGCTCTTCCGATCTGAGGATTGCCCTGCCGAGCCCGACCGAGAGCCCGGCTGGTAGCTCGCCGACGATTGCGCCGATTATCGAAGCCGTGGCGGCCACCTTGAGCGCAGGGAAGAGGTAGGGGAGGGCGGCGGGCACCTGGAGCTTCCAGAGTTCTTGGGAAGGAGACGCCGCATATGACCTCATCAACTCGCTTGCGGTAGCGGCCGGCGATCTCAGACCCCTGAGGGTATTGATCGCGACGGGAAAGAATGCGAGATAGCCGGAGAGCACGGCGGCAGGCATCCAGATCGGGAGGCCCAGTTGTCTGCCCCAGATCACCAAGACCGGGGCAATGGCGATGACCGGCACCGTTTGTGAGGCAACCACGTATGGCATCAGGCCCCGTTCAGCGACAGAGGAGCGTACAAACACCACGCCAAGACCGAAACCTCCGGCACTTCCCAACAAGAAGCCGACTGCTGCAGACCCTCCGGTAAAGAAGGCTGCTTTGAGGAGAACGACTCCCAAAATCTCCGCGCCGACTCCTCGCCTGGCCGGCCGCAGTAGGGCGTCAAAGATGTCCCACAGGTGGGGCATCGCTCGCGAGTTGGTGCGGACCGGCAGTTCGAGGTTCGTCAAAGGCCACACGCCCCCGGTGGTCTCACCCATCCATTTGTATGACTCCCAGGCCACCGCCAGCACAGTCAGCACACCCACGAAGGCGAGGACTTTTCGGAGGGTGGTGTTCACGAACTGACGGACCAGATCATTCGTCGATCCTATTCAACCAATCGTCGGCTTCGCTCGGCGGGCAGGAGACTTTGCCGTCCGGACGCGAACACGGCCCACCAGGGGGAGGCAGGCCGTGTTCATCTATCCCTGAATTTGATAGATCTCCAGAGGTGTTGTCTAGGTTTCGCGGGCTTGTCTGCGAACTTCTGCCAGTTTGGCTTCTACGTCCTGGCGCTCGGATTTCAGGTTGAGGCGAGCTGCGAAGTCGGTCGCGTCCACCGCGGAACGGCGTGCATCGATCTCTTCGAGCTCACCTTCTAGTGCGATCACCTGGCTGAGGAGATCGTCTATGCGTGTGCTCATCAGTTTCCTCCAGTTTCTACGACGTTGGTCACGATTGGACCTGCGCCGATTCCGTCTGTGCCGGCTCGTACGAGCAGCAAGATCGCGGCAACCAGCGCCACCAGAACAACGATCAGCGCAACGGCGCTGGTCCAGGAACTCTTCGGCCGTTCTGGCACGACGATTTGATTGCCCTGGTATCGGTGTCGCTGGTCAGGCTGGATCGTTGGTTTCATCGACCCCCCTTTCCGTCCTCACTAGTCACTCGTGCGTGCAGCGGTCCAGGGTTTACCGATTCTCGAAATATCTCTGCGGATTTCGGGCACCAGGGCAGAACGCCATAGCGACACTGCCATCGCATTGAGTCTGAACCACCAATCCGTGCTCTTGGGAATTGATGACCCGGTGGGTCGCCATCCAGAAGCTGTGCGACCGCCCTGCAACGGCACAATGGGCTGTGGCTGTGGCTGTGGCTGTGGCTGTGGCTGTGGCTGTGGCTGTGGCTGTGGCTGTCGTTTATGCGATCTTTTTGCGGGCTTTTAGGGCCCAGAGGGTTATGGCGCCGGCAACCGCGCCGGCTACGGCGGCGCCTGAGATTATCGGCACTGGTTTGGGAAGGGTGGCCAGGCGGGTGCGAAGAGTGACGGGGCGTTCGAAGTCCTCGATCGGCCAGCCCTTTTCTTCTGCGATCTCGCGGAGTTCTTTGTCAGGGTTTACGGCGACCGGGTGGCCGACAACCTCCATCATGGGGATGTCTGTGGCACTGTCTGAATAGGCGTAACAAGCGCTCAAGTCAAGATCCCATTTGAGGGCGAGGTCGTTGATGGCGTCCGCCTTGCCGGGCCCGTAGGCGTAGAACTCCATGTCGCCCGTATACCGGCCGTCTGCGTCGATGGTTGAACGGGTTGCGATGACGTGGTCTACGCCCAAGTAGCGAGCAAGAGGCATCACTACCTCCTCTGGGCTCGCGGAGATGATCACGACCCTCAGACCATTTCGTCTGTGATCGTCCATGATCGCCAAAGCTTCGGCGAATACCAATGGTGCTACCACCTCGTCGACTGTCTCACGAACCAGGGTTCTGATCTGGGCGGCCTCCCAACCCTTGGTCAGTTCCATCATCTGGTCGCGGACTCGTTCGAGCTGATCGTGGTCGGCACCAACCATCATGTATACGACCTGAGCAATCCCGGCTTTCACAAGTGCCCTGCGGTTCAAGAACCCGGCCTTGTACAGCGGGCGGCTGAAGGCCAGAGTCGACGATTTGGCGATCACTGTCTTGTCGAGATCGAAAAAAGCAGCCGCGGTCTTCTGTGGAGCGCCGTTTTGTATGGAGTCCCTGGTGGTCACAGGGTTGATTCTACGGTGACCGCGGGCGGGGGCGGGGGCGCGTGGTCTGGGTGGTCTCGCACACGGGATGAGATAGCCTTCGGGACGTGGGCGAAGTGACGGATCTGATGCAGAAAATCGCCAGAAGAAATGGGCTGGCCGATGAGGCTCAGCTTCAGGCGATAGTTGCAGCCGGAACGACTGCCGGCGTGCCCAGCGATCAGATGGTCAACGCGCTGATGGGCACAGGGAGGGTCAAGGCGGGTCTGAGCGAGGGCGAAAAGTGTTGTCGCAAGGTCGGATGGAGCCGCTCGCTGTTCATATGATCGCGTTTGGCTTCTTGCTCAAAAAGAAGGAACAGGCCGCCATCGACACTCTCACCGCTGGCATCGAACGGCACCCAGAGGTTGGATTTCTCCAGACGTCACTCAGCCACGCTCTGGCCGACCTCATTGATCGGGCGAATACGAAGGAGTCGCACAAGCCTGAGCTGATGGCGAGGGCGATCGCGGCCGCTGAGCTGGCGACCGAACTCGATCCGACGGATGAGCTGGCCCACCTTGCCATGGCCAGGATCCAGATCCGGGCCGGTCGCAACTTCTACGCTGAGGAAAGCGCCAAGGCGGTTCTGGCCATCGATCCGAATTCTCACGAGGCCCACCAGATGCTTGGAGTGTTGGCAGAAGAGCGGGATGCGTTCGATGAGGCCTCTGCTCATTTTGTCGAGGCAACCCGGCTGGATGAAGGCAAAGAATCGATGCATTCGCTACGGCGACTGCGGAAACCAAACTGGATAGGGGGAGTCGCTCTGCAGCTGGTTTCGGTCTGGCTTCTGTTGTTTCTCGTTGTTCGCATCGCCGTGATCGCAGCCGGAATGTCGCCATTCTCAGGCTGGATCGCCTCACTGGTTGTGTTTGGCCTATTGTCAGGCGCATACACGGTTTGGAACAGGCACCGGTCGAGGGCTGCTCTGAGCGCAGGAGCCAGAGAGGTTTTGAGCGCCAAGCACTCCCGTTCCACCGGAGATCGGTAGGCCTGGGTACGCTGGTCGACCATGAGACCCCTGGACGGAATCACGGTTGTCGAGTTGGCCGGATGGATCGCTGCTTCCTCGGCCGGTCTGATCCAGATCGGAAGAGCGTCGTGTAGGGAAAGCGTGTAGATCCCGGTGGG
>CALCCX010000591.1 GCA_937900165.1 uncultured Acidimicrobiia bacterium
TTTGTTTTTTTTTTTCAAGCAGAAGACGGCATACGAGATATATCAGTGTGACTGGAGTTCAGACGTGTGCTCTTCCGATCTGCCACGGTCTCCGGATCAGGCCAGTAGCCACGGAGGCCGATCTGGACGAAACGGTGTCCGGGAACCGCGCCGGACTCGATGAGCCGACGCATCGGGGTCCCATGACCGTGGAGGTGACCGAAGTTCATCATTCCCGTGTCCGCGTGTGCGTCGAAATGGACAAGGCCGAACGATCCATCTCCGTGGACTCTGGCCAGACCCGTCCCGTTCCCGAAGGTGATCGAATGGTCGCCACCGAGGACGATCGGTATGGCCCCGCTCGTAGCAATCGTTGCGACGGCGTCGGCAAGCATCTCGAGGGCCTCCTCCAAATAGCCGGGACCGGAGGCCAAATCACCGACATCGACCACAGAGAACTCGGCAAACGGATCTATCCCGGTCGGAAGGTGAGGCCGGCGCATGTCTGCGTCGAGATAGTCAGCCTCTCGGATGGCTTTCGGACCGAATCGGGCTCCGCCTCGATAGGTCGCACCCCAGTCAATCGGAGCGCCGAGAATCACCACATCGGCACTGAAGGATTCGACCTCGTCGATCGGCAGGTTCGGCACGCCACAGAAACTCGGAAATGACCCGAACCGGTATACAGACACAACGCCATCCTTGCAGGATCAGCGGTCGCTTGATCATCCACGCGTCTGGAACGAGGCAGGCCAGACCAGACGGATCAGATCGATCACAGATCGTCGAAAGCTGTGGCGTATCGGAATACACCCTTGATCGACGGCGACCACGAACTCAGTTTCCGGGCCTGGAACGCGTCAGCCCAGGCGGGCTCTGGAGGAGTGATTCCGAGGTTTCGGGCGACCACGAAACCAAACCTCGAGTAGTAGCCGACGTCACCCAGCAACACCACAACTGCATGGCCTAAGCCATCACTGGCGTCGACAACGGCGTGCATCAGAGCTGTGCCGATTGCTCGACCCTGATGGTCTGGTAGCACCCCGAGCGGCCCAAGGCCCAGAGCCGGCACCTCGTCAATGGACCCGAGGCTGCAGACAACATGGCCCACCACACCTATCTCCGGCTCTTCGGCGACCAGCGACAGCACCCCGATCCATCCCGGGCCAGCCCGTAAAGCCCGAACCAACTCAACCTCGACCGGCTCCCGTTCACCATCGGAAAAAGCCGCGGCATGAACCGCATCAATCGCCTCAAAATCGGCCTCGGTCTCCTGGCGAACCAACATCTCCGGGGTCCGCAGGGCTCAGGCGACCTCTAGGAAACGGCGGATTGCCTCACGGAGAATGTCGCTGGTGGTACTGTCGTCGGCTTTCGCTCTGGCTTCGATCGCGGCCCGCAACTCCGGATCGATCCGAACCGGCACCACCTCCGCCGGCCCTGAACCCATGGGCGGACGACCGCGGCGGCGAGACTTGAGTTCCGCGACGTCATAGTCGGCGTGCTCCACCTCGTCTGCCAGCCGATCGAGGTTCTGATCGGTGAGTTCCCGGCCCTTCTGGGTTCGGTGAGTCTTGTCAGTCATGGATGGTCCCCCTCTCTTGGAGGCGGGTCGTGGAATATGGCTTCAAAGTGACATTGCGCGGATCACGATCGCTCGGTCATTGTCCAACTGCAACCAGATCACCTCCAGCAGGTTCCCCGAACCGTCTGGTCCGATGACGAGAACCTTGGGCAGGGCGCCTTGGGTTCCAGGTCGATGACTGCGATGGCATTGTCGACGGCGTGGAGAATCGCCTCATCTTCAAGGCCATGCCTGTAGGCAGATCAGTGTATCTCCACGCGGACATATCGCAATACGTAAATCCGAAAGATAGAATACCCGGGTCGTGCGGCTCGGCGGGCTCGGCTCAGACTCCCTCGACGATGACGCCTCGGGAGTGGGATGCCAGGGCGCCGAGATCGTCGACGTCCGAGGTGAGCACCGATCCTCCCGGTTCGGCCATTGCAACCACCAGCGCGTCAACTGCAGACCCTTGGCGGGCGCGGGTCCTCAAAAGGGCCGCCCGGCGCGCCAGATTCACAGGCAGGTCCTCCTCAACGTCACACGTTTTGATCAGGCGATTGGCCAACACGTCTTTTGCTGAGTCTCCTTGCAGCGCCTCGATCAACACTACGGATGGCACCAGCGGAGGCCACAGGCCTTCGGCCTTCAGTGCGAGAATCAGAGCGGCCGCGCGCCGGGATCGTTCCGACAGACGAGACAGACCCCCGGAGTCCAGGACCAGCACTACCTACCTAGCCTGTAGCTCTATCAGCCCTGCGGCTCAACCGTCGAGCGATCGCCTGGGCCTTTGCCGTCTCCTCAAAATCAGGCTCCCCGACTTCGTCAAGTAGTTCGCCCAGGTACTCATCGGTGGTGTCCAGGAGCTCCCGACGGCGAAGCTCCACCCTGACGGCCTCCTGAAGGAGTTGGGAGGCGGGCAGGCCGCGCTCTTTGACCGCCTTGTGCAAATCGTCCGGAAGGTACACCTGCATTCTTGGCATACGTCTAACTATACACCCTGCGAACCCGCCCGAATAGATGGACCCGAGCACCTCTCCTAGCCTCTGGGCATGATTCCTGATATCGAGGCAGCAGACGTACCCGTCAATCCCTTTCGGTCGAGCTTGTATTCGACCGCAGAGCTGCTCGGCGAGTTCGATGGCGGCGACCCGCTCAGCTACATGAACACCATCGATTTCGCCACCTACCGCACCTACGTGCACAACGGCCGCATGGCCAGGGTTCCATACATGCAGTCGATCGTCAGGGCGATCCACGACAATTCGATCAGCCAGGCCCGCAACCGCTTCATCGAAGATCGCAAAATCGTCGGGGTGATGGGTGGTCATCGCCTGCAACGCGATTCGTCGGCCTACCGGCAGGTCGTCGAGCTGGCCAAGACGCTGGCCGAGCGGGGATTCACCACGGCGTCAGGAGGCGGACCGGGAGCCATGGAGGCGACCCACGTCGGTGCCCACCTGGCGGGCGGCTCCTCGGCTGAATCCGAACAGGCGATCGCGACTATGGCCAGGGTGCCTGAACTTCCAGCGGACCTCGCCGATCTGGTGGCGGCGGACGGGACCGCTACTAAGGTCGAGGTTTTCTTGAACCTGCCTGAGGGCGATCTGAACGCAAACGATGATGTCGTCACGTTCGCGCGTTCCCAACTGCCAGTATTCCGGGCGCGTTTTCCCGATGTCGATATCCTGCTTGGCGGCCCGGCTAATTTTAACGTCGCACTCGGCGATGCCGTCCAGCGCCGGACGCGTGTCGAAAAAGACATCGCTGCACTTGTCGAACAGGGAGGCGCGACAGACCCGGAGGAGCTGGTCATCCGACTGTTCGACACCTATTGCGAGTTTTACAGGGATCAAAAGGAATATCACAGGATACTGCAATATTACACATTCGGATGGGACGGCAAAGCGGATTTGAGAAAGGACCTGGTCGATGAGATCAATCGACTTATTTTCGAATGCCTCCAGGAGATTGTGTCCGCCCTGGAATATGGCGTGGAGCGGGGTCTTTTCGCCATTGAGGACCCTTTTATCGAGTCGATTCTGATGTGGTGTATGGTAGACAGCGCCTTCGGAAAGACCATGGACAACCC
>CALCCX010000592.1 GCA_937900165.1 uncultured Acidimicrobiia bacterium
AGAGGGTCTCGGCTGCCTGGCAGTCGCTGTTCGACGTCGCTGCGCCGATCCGGCATCCGAAGGACCGCTGCGCCAAGGTGGAGGTGTCTTCGAAGACGATCGTCGAGTTCTTGGACCATCTCGGATGCGGCGTCACGTCTTATGAGAAGCGCATCCCAGACGCCGTTCTGCGTTCGCCTCGGTCGATGGTGCTCGCGTTCTTGTCAGGTCTGTTCCTCGATGGATACACAACGATCGCGACCGCTCCGAAGATGGCGATCTGTGTGGCTTCCGAGGGCCTGATGGACGATCTCCAGGCGGTGCTCACCAACCTGGGTGTCATCCACGGTCGGGTGGCGAAGTTCAACAAGGACTACGGACGCACCTATCACGAGGTGTACGCGGCTGGGCGGGAAGGACAACGGCTGGCCCGGCTGGTGCCCTTCGCCGAGGGATACAACGCGGCTCGGGCGGCCGAGCTGTTGGCGCTCGATTTCGATCCCAACCGCAACACCGCAGATGTGATCCCCGGTCTCGATCCGCGGGACCTCTACGAGATGATCCCCCGTGGCAAATCCGGCCGGAACGGGTACGGAGAGCGCAGCCGTTTCTCGTTCCTCAACGATCCCCGGACTCAGCGGGTCACTTGGCGGACCCTGGCCAGGGTGGCGATGCTGCCAGAGGTCGATCTTCCAGAATGGCTGCACACGATCATCGCCGATGATCTGCACTTCAGCCCTGTCGTTGCCGTCGAGGACGCCGGGGTGCGTGAGGTCTTCGATGTGTCGGTGCCGGTGACCCATGCGTTTGTGGGCAACGGCGTTGTCAACCACAACACGATCAATATGCCGAACGAGGTCAGTGTCGACGATGTCGCCGAGGCGTACATGATGTCCTGGGACCTTGGCATCAAGGCGATGGCCCTGTATCGGGATGGTTCGAAGGCGTCTCAACCGCTATCGGCGAGTTCAGATGACAGCGATTCGGAAGAGGTTTCCGAGGAGATCACCATGGCGCTGGAGAACTCGGCAGCGTTGGCGTGGGGCAAGATCTCGAACGCGGTCAGCCCGACCAAGGCGTATGAGGACATGCCAAGGCCCAGGTTCCTGTTGCCGTCACGCCGGCCCGGCTTCACGCAGGAGGCTCGGGTGGGTGGCCACAAGGTGTTCCTGCGCACCGGCGAATACGAAGATGGAACGCTTGGCGAGATCTTCATCGACCTCGCCAAAGAGGGAGCAACCCTGCGTGGGGTGCTCGCCTCGTTTGCGATCGCCGTCTCCAAGGGCCTCCAGTACGGGGTGCCGCTCGAGGAGTTCGTCGACACGTTCGTCTATCAGACATTCGAGCCGAGGGGCATGGTCGAAGGCCACCCAAACATCAAAATGGCCAACTCGATCGTCGACTACATGTTCCGTGCAATCGGCATCGAATACCTACACCGTGACGAACTCGCCCAGGTCCCCCCGGATCGCGCCGGCGACCTCCCAGAGCCCCCCAAAGGCCTAGCCGCCGAAGCCGGCACCCAGCTAGCGCTTGAGGATGCGGGGAAGGAAACGGACATCACCGCCCAATCAAATGCTGCAGCCTTCGTAGACAACCCCGCTGTTGCTTCAGCACCGGCCCCCGTAAGTGCGACCGCTCCCTTGCCCGGAGGTTCTGCGCAAGCAGAACCTCAAGCAACCCGAAGGGTTGCCGCGGACCTGGCCATGGGCGAACTAATGGGCGACGCCCCAGTCTGCTCAAGCTGCGGCCACATGACGGTAAGAAACGGGAGTTGTTACGTCTGCCTCACCTGCGGCGACACGACTGGGTGTAGTTGATGGAGCACGAGTCGTCCCCCCTCAAACCAACCGAATTGGAATCGACGATGAACCCACGGGACCATATCGCAGAAAAAATCGGTGTCTTAGTGCACCTGCGCGATCTGTTCCACGAATCGGCTGTGACACGAGAGAAACTTCCTATCGAATTGACTCTCGTCGCTGCTGACCTCGGCATCGCAGAGGTCGTATTGCAGGGAACAATCGCAGAGTTGGTAGCGCTCGACCTCGCAAAACCAACATCGTCAGCGAAACACCTTGCAGTGAGCCAGGGCGAGTGCGAGATTACCCGTGGGGGACTCACGTACCTCCATGAGTACGAAACAGCGCTCCACGTTCCAAGCGAGAGCAGGCGCAGTATCGGCTTCGGCGGCAATCGCCCACGCTCAGGCTGACTCAATCGAAGGCCAGCCCAACCAACCGGCCTTCTTCGTGTACGCCTTCGATGAGAATGCCTCCGGCGCCAGGCCGTCAGACAACCTATGGCTGACGAAGAACCCCAAAGTCGCTCGCCGAATAGGGTACCGGACCGACGTCACCCTTTTGCCCGAACCTTGGAAATACATCTTCACAGTGCCCTGGTTGACAGCAGCGCAGGATGACGGGCTCGGGGAGCGAAGTCGCGC
>CALCCX010000593.1 GCA_937900165.1 uncultured Acidimicrobiia bacterium
AAGACGGCATACGAGATATATCAGTGTGACTGGAGTTCAGACGTGTGCTCTTCCGATCTGTAAATTGTTGTTGGAGTTGAGGACGCAGCAAACCAAATTGCAATGCGGGTTGGTAAAGAACCAAGATTATGTGTAAACACTGTTCGGTGATTAGTTGTATTATTATCAGGTACCCATCCAGAATCGAAACCTTGGGATCAAGGGCGCTCAGACGCAGATACCCGTCCCTCACCGCGGCTTGGAACTCGACACCTTCCCTTCCAATCCGATCGGGACTGTCTTGTCGCGCCAGTGCCGTCTCCGGTTCCAGATCGAGGACAAAGACATGGTCTGGAGTAACCCCATTCAGCCCGGTCTCGTTGATTGATCGAACCAGCTCCTCGCCTAGTCCTCGCGCTTTCCCTTGATAGGCAATGGACGAGTAGTAGGTCCGATCGCTGATCACCCATTGCCCCGCCTCGAGGGCAGGGGTCACTACCTCGCTGGCCAACTCGGCCCGCTGAGCAGCAAACAAAAAAACTTCGGCCCAGTCGTCGAGGTTGTCTGAGTCGAGGAGAAGCTCTCTGACGGACTCACCCAGCGGTGTGCCGCCCGGCTCTCGCACCACAACAACGGGGTGGCCCGCCTCCTGGAGACGGGTCCGTAACGCAGCCGAAACGGTGCTTTTACCGCTACCGTCGCCACCCTCCAAAGCGATGTACTTACTCACAAATCCCACGGTAACGCCTATCGATGACGCATTCTCTGGATTGACATAAGCCCTAGAGATACGGTCAACTCCCCGCAAATGACAAAAAGTCTCGTCATAGTCGAGTCCCCAACGAAGGCCCGAACCATATCGGCCTTCCTCGGTTCGGACGCAACTGTCGAGTCCTCGATGGGACACATCAGGGACCTGCCCCGCTCCGCATCGGAGATACCAGCCCGCGCCAAAGGCGAGGCTTGGGCACGACTTGGCGTGAATGTTGACGCCGACTTCGAGCCGCTCTACGTCGTCCCCAAGGAGCGCAAGGCGCATGTCAAGAAGCTCAAGGATCTGCTCAAGAATGTTGACGAGTTGTATCTGGCCACTGATGAAGACCGGGAAGGCGAGGCCATAGCCTGGCATCTTGTCGAAGTCCTCAAACCCAAAGTCCCGGTCAAGCGGATGGTCTTCCACGAGATCACCAAACCCGCCATCGAGGAGGCGTTTGCCAGCCCACGTGACCTCGACGATCGATTGGTTAAGGCCCAGGAAGCCCGTCGGATTCTCGACCGTCTCTACGGATACGAAGTTTCGCCAGTCCTCTGGAAAAAGATCCAACCCAAACTCTCAGCGGGTCGGGTCCAGAGTGTGGCTATCCGTATCGTCGTAGAACGGGAGCGGGAGCGAATCGCATTCAAGTCAGGGTCCTACTGGTCAATCGAAGGGACATTCGCCCGCACAGACGAGCTCAATCAGACGTTTAGTGCCGGTCTCCACACCATCGACGAAGTCAGAGTCGCCTCCGGAAAGGACTTCGATGCCCAGGGGCAGTCGAAAAAGAGTGTCGTCGTTCTCGACCAGACCGCATCCACCGACCTCGCCACGGGTCTAGCCGACGCCGACTTCACCGTCGATTCGGTCGAATCAAAACCCTACAAACGCAGCCCCTATCCCCCATTCCGCACATCCACTCTGCAACAGGACGCCGGACGGAAACTGCGATTCTCCTCCTCCCGAACCATGTCGGTGGCACAGCGTCTCTATGAGAACGGCTACATCACCTACATGAGAACGGATTCTGTCGAGTTGTCGGATAGCGCCATCGCATCGGCCCGCTCGCAGATCACCAAGTTGTACGGCAAGGAATATCTCTCCCCCAAGCCACGCAGATACTCAGGGAAGAAGGTAAAAGGAGCCCAGGAGGCACACGAGGCGATACGCCCGACCGGGGAATTTCCCACTCCTGAGCAAGTTGCCCGGGACGTGGGTCCAGACGAATCAGCCCTCTATGACCTAATCTGGAAGCGGACGGTCGCCTCGCAAATGGCCGACGCCAAAGGAATCACCGTTTCGGTGAGACTTGAAGCCAAGGCGACGACCGATCAGCGAGTTGTGTTTTCAGCATCAGGTCGCACCATCACCTTCCCCGGCTTTCTGCGGGCGTACGTTCAAGGGTCCGACGACCCTGAGACAGAACTCGACGACAAAGAGAAGCTTCTTCCTTCGATGTCCGAAGGCGACCGCCTTTCGGTGCAACGACTCGAGCCGACCGGACACGAAACCCGCCCACCAGCGCGCTACACCGAGGCATCGCTCGTTCAAAAGCTGGAAGAAATCGGTGTCGGTCGACCCTCCACCTACGCCTCGATCATGACCACCATCCAGGACCGCGGATATGTGTTCAAAAAGGGAACGGCTCTTGTTCCGACATTCACCGCATTCGGCGTCGTTGCGCTGCTG
>CALCCX010000594.1 GCA_937900165.1 uncultured Acidimicrobiia bacterium
GATGTTAGAGGCTAGAAGGCAAGTAGTGGTGGAGTATCGACTATTGAGTAGTGGGTATGATTTTTTTGATGTGTGATGATTGGTTTTTGTAGTATTTTTTTTTTTTTCAAGCAGAAGACGGCATACGAGATATATCAGTGTGACTGGAGTTCAGACGTGTGCTCTTCCGATCTTACTTGGCGATAGAATCGACGCCAACCAAACCGGCTCCTGACTTTGAGCGCTATGCGATTCCCATTGTCCCGCTGATGATTGGGCTTGCCTATTGTGGCCTTGCGCGAGTCTGGTCATCGTGTTCGTCGGTCGTTTCACGGTGTCTGACGTCCGCGCTAGTCATTCTCACTCTAGTCGTTCCCCTCGGGGACACGCTCGCTCTGGACTATTACCTTACGCGCGACACGCGCGCTGAAGCGGCCAAGTGGCTGTCGGCGAGGCCGGGGTTGGCGTTCTTCGAGATTCACTCGGGAACTCATTGGGACGTCTGGTCCGTTCCTCAATCGACCGTTGCGCAAGACCGCGCAGCGGGCATTGCCTATCTGGTCACCAGCAGCTTCTGTTACGATCGCTATTTCCGCGGCAGCCGGCTTGAATATCAACCGCCGGAGGTCTATCAGATCCACGCGCAGTATGTCAAACTGTTCACCTATCCCTACGTCGAATTCCGCCCCCGTTATCGGGACTTCGCTTTCACGAACCCGGTGATCCGCATCATTGACATCCGTCAAAGCAAGGTGGTGCCGCCCAAACAATGAGTCGCCCTGAAGTATCCGTCGTGATTCCTGTCTACAACGAATGCGAGAACATCCCGCTGCTCTGGGAGACTCTCACGCCCGCGTTGGACGCGTGCGCCGCATGCTGGGAGGTGTTGTGGGTGGATGATGGCTCAACCGATGACAGCGGTGAGCAGATACGACGTCTCCGACTTCGCGATCCTCGGGCGCGCCAACTCCGTCTGGAAGATAACCAAGGGCAATCGGTGGCATTCTGGTGCGGTTTCACTCATGCCCGTTTCGCGACGATCGTAACACTCGACGCCGACCTGCAAAACGACCCTCTCGATATCCCGCTGCTGCTCAGCGCGTTGGCTGACGCCGACGTGGCAATTGGCTGGCGGCAAACGCGGAGCGACTCGTTGGCAAAGCGCATCGCATCGAAGGTCGCCAATGCGTTTCGCAACTGGGTGACTAACGAGACCATCCCCGACGTTGGATGCTCGCTCAAGGCATTCCGTCGCACTGTCTTTGATAGCTTCTTTCCGTTTCATGGCATGCATCGGTTCTATCCGACTCTGGCGCGGATTGCTGGTTATCGTGTTGCTGTCGTGCCGGTTCGTCACCATGCGCGAAGATACGGCAAGTCGAAATACGGTATTTGCGATCGTTTCGTCGGCCCGCTCGTCGACTGCTGGGGTGTACGCTGGATGCAACGTCGGTATCTCGGGTCGATCAATGTGAAGGAGACTACGGATGAGTGAGCTGCGGGACGCTCTGATGAGCCCTTGGGCCCTGGTCGGTTTCGTTGGCCAGATTGCATTCACTCTGCGGTTTCTTGTGCAGTGGATCACGTCGGAAAAGAGGGGCTACAGTGTCGTGCCGATATCGTTCTGGTATCTGAGCATCGTCGGCGCGTTCCTGCTCCTTGTCTACGCCATCGCGAGGAGGGACCCTGTCTTTATCTTGGGGCAGTCATTCGGCTCGATTGTCTACATCCGCAACCTCGTCCTATTGGGACGTGCCAGCGTTGCGCAGAAAGGCGGACCCCACTCGCAGTCGCGCGGCCGGCGCTGAACGACGAGGCACGATCCTACTGGAATTCTTTCTCATACGCATATCTCTTCGGTGCGGCGTAGGTCACTCGGCATTTTCGGCACTCTTTTCTAAGCCGTCGCACACCTTTTGCCGTGACTTGGCTGAACGACAGGTCGACCGATCGTAGGTTTGGTATTTCCGTCAAAGGCTCGATTGAGGTATCGGTCAGTGCCGTGGAAACCATGTCGACATGCGAAAGATGAGCGAAGTGCCGAACTTGCTCGAACACGTTGTCGGTCACGCGTGATCCGGACACATACAACTGCGTGACATGCCCCTCAGAATCACATACGACTTTCCCACCAACCTCCTCGAACGATGCTATGGCTTTCTCTTCGGGCGTCTTCGGCGCATGATGGCAACCCGCTACCAACAGGGCAAACAGACACGCAATCACCTGACGATAGTTGGCACTCATTAGAACCTCGCTTGAACGAATCGCTGATTGTGAGAATACCTGTCAATGACGCTGGGCAATCTCCATCTTAGAGTGAAGGAAGATCGATGACCTGACCATCAGATCGATTCCCCAGACGGCGGTGTGTGTCCGGGTCGATCTCATATCTTATCATCCGCACCGAACCATCGCAAAAGAGAAAATGACAGCCAGCGTCGTGAGCGCTACCAAACGGGTTTCGTGTCACCACGTTGGAGGAGTCGGGCAGCGGGGGAGCCATCGTCCAGCGTCTAATGTCAGCGTCGTCACCGAGATACATCGTCTGATCATCGCCGCCGAAACCGCCGCTGAGGTATTGATCACGGCCAATGTACTTCTCGCCAAGCAAGTAGGTGTTCGTAAGGCCGTCGCTGACATCCGCGGCACGAACCGTGCTAAAGACGAAGCTGATACCGTTGAAGCCTCTGGTATCGGGCCATTCGTACTGATTGAGGTCCTCTCGTTCGAGGCTCTGAGGCCCGGGCCCCGTGTCAATCTTCGTGTCACCCGCGTTGATGGCATAATCGGTCTTGGCCATTTCCGGAACGGCGTCGACGTTGACCGGGGCGATATGAGCCGTAAACGGATAGAGCTTCGCGGTCCGCCGGCTTGGGCAGTTCATGATGGCAATGCTCGTTGTCACCATCTTCTTGGCGGACTCTCGTTTTTCCTCCGTCGTCAGGCCCTGGCCCAGCTGACGAATCGATGCCTCCTCAATAAATGGCAATATGTTGTACACCCAACCACCAGGCTGTCTCCGACCAAAGCCCAGATCCGGATCGCCGACCCACCGCCATCCCCAGCCGTCGGTCGGAAAGTGACCCTGGGCTGACTCGTGAGCGAGGATGCCCAGGCCGAGTTGTTTCAAATGGTTTTGGCACTGCACGCGACGTGCCAGGCCACGAGCGGCTTGCACGGCCGGAAGTAACATTGCCACCAACAGCCCGATGATCGCGATGACCACCAACAGCTCGACTAGTGTGAAACCACGACGATTGTGAACTGTCATGACATGTGCCTTCGCTCAAATAGGAACAAGGACCGAAATCCGCTTCACAACGGCAGCCGGCAGCTCGAGGAACCAACGACCGAGGAGAGGCCAGAACTGGCGTGGCATTATCATCACGGCGTTTCCCTACATGACGGATTCGTCGGGGGACGCGGCCTGGGAGGCAGTCTGTCGTTTTCCGGATTGCGCCGCTACTGGAATCTTCCCATGCATGACGTTATTCTACACGATTTGCGGGATTCGCTCATAGCCCGCAACGCATACCGTGAATCGCTGAGAATGATCGCAGACGCCCCCTGCTTTCCGACTGGTAGCTGGGCCTGGTCGTTGCCCCCACACTGTCGGCCCAACACGTGCAGAAAACCACTGCTTCGTACTTTCCCGTAGTCGCCACCTGGACTTCCCACGTCATCTTATCGTCCGGGGTAAGCCAATGGGGAAAGCAGGAGCAGTTAGGGG
>CALCCX010000595.1 GCA_937900165.1 uncultured Acidimicrobiia bacterium
GCGACGAAGCGCAAACGTGAGATCGCCATGTCCGGGTGCATACGGCGAAAGCGCGCCCTCGCCGTCTCGGAAGAGCTCGCCGTTGGGCGTGAGACGGAGCGAGATGAACTGCGGGAAGGTCTTGATGGGACAACGGTCCGTGGTGAGCGATTCGGCCATCTGACGGAGCGCGTCGTCGGTCGCAAAGCTCGTCATCAGGTAGACAGGGATCCGCGCGTCGGAGCGCTCAGCCGTCGCCGTGATGTCGCGAAGCTTGAGCTCCAGAAACGAGGCACCCTCGAGGACTTCGACCGCGGCCTTGACGACCCCGCCGAATCGCGTCGCCATTCCGCCCGCAAGAATGACTGACGCTACTTCGCCCCGGCGCATCGCCTCCTCGCCAAGCTCGGTCAGCTCGCGTCGAAAGTCCCCACCCATCGGGGGAAGGGCCTTCAGATCTCCCTCTTCCGGGGGTTCTACCGTGCTGGTGATTCGGTTCTGGGCGGCGCCTGCGGTCCCCTCGACCAACCGCTTTCGTAATGATTCGAACGGAATGTCGTCGAATCCATATCTTTGAAGAAGTTGCCCGGTTGCGGCGTCTATATTCGGTGAGGTCATCGAAATCGCCCAAACCCAAGCACTTTCTACAGAAGATGTCGAGCAGCCCTGGCCTGTTTGCGTACGCGCCAACCGCGACCAGGACCCGCCTGGCCACAATCACACTCCCGTTTGATAGGCGAATTGTCACTTCACGGCCGGGTTCGACAGACGTGGCTGCGAAAGGAATCACCCTCGCACCGGCGCAGAGCGCGGCTTCCAGCTGCGCCGCAATCAAGGCCCTCGGATCGAAACGTCCGGCCGGAGGCGGCTCGAGGTAGGCAAGGGCATTGGAAGGAAAGGAGAACTGGGGGAAACGGGCACTGAGACCGTCGAGTATCTCGAGGCCGGCGTCCTCCGCAGCGACCAACCGCTGATCTCGCTCGTCGAACAGCACCGTCAAATGCCCTGACTGCCCATAGACAGTGTCGGCGGCCGCGGCCTCGATCATTGGGATGGTGGATTTTGCCCGAGCCGCCAGCTCTGCTTCGACCGGATCGACGTGGACCTGACCCGTGATTCGAGAAACGTCATAGTGCGCGCCGAACGGCCCGTGGTGCTGTGACGGACTCTCGGGCTCCGGCGGGGCGATTACCACAGTGCTCAGCCCGCGTTCCGCGAGATGACGAGCTGCAGATCCGCCCATGATGCCCCCACCAATGACAGCCACATCGAACATGGCCAGATTCTACGATGGCGGGAAGCTTGTCACCGTTCTTCGAAGACCGATATCGCCCCCGAATAGCTGGCGACCCAGATCTGCCGAGACTCAGGATCGAAAGTGATCCCGATAGGCCGACTGGGCACGGTGACGTTTTGGATTACTCGCATCGAATCGGAATCGACCTTTGAAACAGTGTCCGACCCGTAGTTGACGACGTACAATGAACTCCCGTCAGCTGACAGTGCCATGCTTCTCGGTGCCGAGCCGGTTTCGATCGAGGCAACGACTTGGCCGGTGGCGAGATCGACCTTGACCACCCGGCCCTCTCCGTTGAGAGTCACAAACAGATAGGAATCGGTGGAGTCGAGCAGGAGGTGGCGTGGGTTGGCGCCGACGCCCACAAGCCAAGCGATCTCGAACGAGTCGAGATCGACGACCGCGACATCGCTCGAACCCATGACCGCGACGTAGGCGATTTTCCCGTCTCCGGAAACGACGATGCCCCTCGGGTGGCGGCCCAACGGGACCCTGGCGATCTCATGGCCCAAAGCTGTATCGACCACAGAGAGGTCATTCGTGCACCAGTTGGTGACCAACAGCAGCCGCTCGTCCGGCGTCAGCGCCAGGAACTTTGGCACCGCCCCCACCCGGATGACCTGGTCGATCTCGAGAGTTGCGAAAGGAATGCGGTAAACAAATGAGTCATCCCAAACCCCGGGGTCACACTCGTCACCCCCTGGGCTCTGGTAGCCGACTCCAAACATTTGGTAGTTCGACACGTACGCGTTGCCGGCAACAGGTGCCATTGCAGCCTCAACAGGGGCGCCCTGATACAATCTTCCCGAAGCCTCGATATCGAACGCGGCCAGGTCGACTGTGTCGGAAATCGTTGTGACCAACTCGAACGAGCGGTTGTAGACGGTGACGGTGTGCCGATACATCATGTTCTGAGCGAAAAACAACCCGTTACCGCTGGCTACGACCGACTTGGGTGCAATGTCACCGGTGATCACGGCAACCTCCGTGAGTTCCAACTCGTTGCTCGGAACCAGAGTCGACGTGGTCGTCGTTGTGCTCGCAATGGCCGGCATAGGCGGCGCGGACCCTTGGACTCGGATGCCCGGAACGGACCTACCCGGACTCGAAAGAGCTGTGGTGACGGTGGTCGACCAGGTGCGTGGGGACTCGTCGAGCGTGGCGGCCGTGCCTCCCGCGACCTCGGAATCGAGGTTGCAAGAAGCCAGGATGACCGCGGCAAAGCCAGAGGCGAACCAGAGGGGAAGTGCTCGCATCGCACCATTGAACCCGATGCGAGCCTTCAAGTCGCGGCAATTGAGCTTGCGAGGCTATTGCATCAGGCTCGGAGCAGCAGCTCGATACACGGCATCGGCGTAGACGCCAACTACTAACGCCCCGTCCTGGCGATCGGCGACCGCACTGTACTCGAGCACTGAGCCTTGAAACGGATCGTTCGTCCAACGCCCCGCCCCTGGAGCCGGTCCAGTCAGTATCGCCCCATCAATTGGCCACGGCACCGAGTAAAAATAAGGATCGCCCGCCGAGTAGAAGCCGAGGTTGAGTTGCGAGGGCAGCATTGCTCCCTCGTACTCAACCTCTCTCGTGCCGAACCATTCGAATGCCAGATCGAACCCGTGCGGCCAGAACTGAACGGGCCCGACATCTCCGCTGAGGCTCGCCCGCTGAGCGTCAAGGACCTTTGAAGCGTTGGACAATGCTGTCCAGTAGGTTGCGGCGTGACCAGGGTCATAGGACGTGGGTTGGTCGTTCTCGAAGTCCTTGCGGACGTATTCGGCCTCTAGTCCGAACCCGCCGACATGGTTGATGAGCGCCTCCGCCATTTCCGTGCCAGTCATCCCCGCGCCCATGTCGAAGCCCTTGCGGTGTCCTTGACTGGTCTCGATCACCACCTCATGAGTCCTCATGTCCAGCCAACCGTTGAGCAGGCCACCATTCGGCAACCCGATATTGTCGATCGTGAGACCGGCGGGCCGGACTTTCAAGCTTATGTGCCACCACTTGGGATGTTTCGCGATATGAGCCTGTGGCAATGTGCCCAGGGCCTTCGAGTAGGCATGCAATGTTGCGCGAGTCGCCTCGAACCTTCGGGCAGCGTAGGAAACGGGGGTTCTGGCATTTGGCCTCCAATATCGGCGGACCCCGGCAAGGTAGTCCCTCGCGTGCCGTCAACGCGTCTACGCCCGAGCAGTACGCGCAACTGTCGCACCCTCGACGATCTGACTGTCACGACCGGCGCAGTAATGTTCTGACGAACAGGCTGACTCGGCCGCGCTATGACATGGAGTCTTCATGAAAGTGGTGATAACAGGATCGAGCGGCCTCATCGGAACGCCGTTGGTCGCGGCCTTGGAGCGGCGAGGAGACGAAGTCGTACGGATGCGTCGGGGCCCAGGACCTGGAACCTGGGATCCTGCGGCCGGACGTTTGGATCCCAGTCCGTTGGAAGGTGCGGACGCGGTAATAAACCTTGCCGGTGAGACGATCGGGGGCCGCTGGACCGACAGCAAGAGGCAGCGGATTCGTCGGTCCCGGCTGGACGGGACAAGGCTTCTCGTAGACGCGTTGAAGACGATGGTATCGCCGCCTGGAACCTTCATCAGCGCCTCGGCGATGGGCTTCTATGGCGACCGAGGAGACGAGCAACTCACCGAGTCCTCCCAAGCCGGAGACGGATTCCTCGCGGAGCTCTCCATCGATTGGGAGCAGGTTGGCTCCGAGGCCGCGTCGGCCGGAGTCCGCGTTGTCCTGGCGAGGACCTCTCTGGTGCTCACCAAAGATGGCGGATCGCTCAAGCCGCTGCTTCTTCCGTTCAAGCTTGGCCTCGGCGGACGGATCGGTTCAGGCGACCAGTACTGGTCGTGGATCACTCTCGAGGATGAGGTCAGAGCCCTGCTACATCTGCTCGACGATCCCGACATCCGCGGACCGGTGAACCTGGCAGCCGATGCCGCCCCCAATCGCCTATTCACGAAGGTGTTGGCCGCGGCTCTCCGCCGCCCAGCCCTTTTGCCACTCCCGGCTTGGGTGGTGCGGCTGCTACTCGGGCGGGAATTCGCGGATGAAGCGTTGCTGTCCAGTACTCGGGTCGTACCCAAGGTTCTGCGAGAATCAGGCTTCGAGTTCAACCATCCGACACTCGAGCAGGCGTTTGAAGCCATCTTGTAGCATCCGATCGACTTCGTCGAGGTTGAGGGGGCAGCGAACCCGGCAAGTTTGCGCGCTGTGGGTTGGACACTGGACGGGTACTGATGACCCGTTGCTGACCGATCTCAGGCGCCTGCGGCGGATTTGAGGTCGGTGGAGCGGGTGGTGTCTTCCCAGGGGAGGTCGAGGTCGGTGCGACCGAAGTGACCGTAGGCGGCCGTCTGGCGGTAGATGGGCCTACGCAGATCGAGATCCCGGATGATCGCCCCGGGCCGGAGATCAAAAACATCGTCGATGGCGCCGATCAGTGCCTCGTCCGACACCTGGCCTGTTCCAAAGGTCTCTACGTTTACCGAAAGTGGGCGGGCCACCGCGATGGCATAGGCGACCTGGACTTCACAGCGATCGGCCAGTCCGGCGGCAACAACGTTCTTGGCGACCCACCGAGCTGCGTATGCGGCTGAACGATCGACTTTCGTGCAGTCCTTGCCGCTGAACGCCCCGCCACCATGACGGCCCATCCCCCCGTAGGTGTCGACGATTATCTTGCGACCGGTCAGCCCGGCGTCTGCCATCGGACCGCCGACAATAAAACGCCCCGTGGGGTTGACAAGATCGGAAGAGCCTCGTGTCGGGAAAGAGTGTAGATTCCGGTGGTCGCCGGATCAT
>CALCCX010000596.1 GCA_937900165.1 uncultured Acidimicrobiia bacterium
TCACATTTTTTTTTTTTTTTTTTTGTTCTGTCTATATTTTTTTTTTTTTTCAAGCAGAAGACGGCATACGAGATATATCAGTGTGACTGGAGTTCAGACGTGTGCTCTTCCGATCTGAGTGCATCGACGTCGCCAAGCTCCATGATCCGGCCTAGATAGAGGACGGCAACCCGGTCGGCGATGTGCCTGATCATGCTGAGGTCGTGAGAGATGAAGAGGTACGTCAAACCCAAATGGTCCTGAAGGTTCTCGAGCAGGTTGACGACCTGAGCCTGGATGGAGACGTCGAGGGCGGCGATCGGTTCATCGCAAACAATGAACTCCGGATTCAGCGCGATGGCGCGGGCAATGCCGATTCGTTGGCGCTGGCCGCCCGAAAACTCGTGCGGGTACCGGTTGGCGTGGGAGATATCGAGTCCGACCAGCGTCAGGAGTTCATCAATTCGTTTCGTCCGCTCGGTTCCCTTGGACGCTTTGTGCTCGGTCAACGGCTCCCCGATGATCGATGCAACCGTCATGCGGGGGTTGAGCGACGCATGGGGGTCCTGAAAAATCATCTGCATGCGAGGGCGGAGCCTCCTGAGTTCCTCGCCGTGGACCTCGGTCACTGGCACCCCATCGAAGGTGACCGTGCCCTCGGTTGCTTTCTCGAGCTGGAGGATGACCTTGCCAATTGTGGACTTCCCAGAGCCGCTCTCTCCCACCAGGCCAAGCGTCTCGCCACGATAGACATCAAAAGACACGCCATCGACCGCTTTCACGTCTCCAACCTTGCGTTTGAACAACCCGGCCGTGATTGGGAAATACTTCTTGAGGCTCGAGACGCTGACGAGGGCCTCTTTTTGAGGGGCGTCCTGGATCTCCGCGTGTTCAGTTTGCATCGCGGGCCTTGTCTTCGTAGGTGTCCCACCAGCAGGCCACCCTGTGCGAGTCCGATATCGGGAGCAGTTTCGGGTTCTCCTGGGTGCAGCGGTCGATCACGTATGGGCAACGGGGCGCGAAGGAGCAGCTGGTCGGCGGAGAGTAGAGATTTGGTGGTTGGCCTTTGATGTTCACCAGATCTTGGCCCTTCTGGTCGAGCCGGGGTAGTGATCCCAATAGACCCTGCGTGTACGGATGTTGAGGCAGGCTGTAGAGATCGTCCACCAACGCCTCCTCGACGATCTCTCCGCCGTACATGACCAAAACCCGGTCGGCCAGACCCGCCACCACTCCCAGGTCGTGAGTGATCCAGATGACGGCCCTTCCCAGATCCCGCAGGTCCTTGACGATCTGGATGATTTGGGCCTGGATCGTGACGTCGAGAGCCGTGGTCGGCTCATCCGCGATCAGAACCTCTGGCGAACAGGCGAGCGCTACGGCGATCATCACCCGTTGGCGCATCCCGCCAGACAACTCGTACGGATACGACTTGAGACGCTGCTTGGCATCCGGAATGCCGACCATGTCGAGCAACTCGGCTGCTTTGGCGCGGAGTTCGGCCGAGGATCCCTCCTGGTGGATCCGCAGCGACTCGAGTAACTGGAACCCGACGGTCAGCACCGGGTTGAGCGATGTCATCGGATCCTGGAAGATGAATCCGATTCTTCCGCCCCGGATCTTGCGCAGGACGTCCAAATCCACCGAGAGGAGATCTTGGTCGTCGAACAGGGCTTCACCGTCGACGATGATCCCGGGTGGCATGGGTATCAGTCGGAGCAGCGACATCATGGTCACGCTCTTGCCTGAGCCGCTTTCGCCAACCACCCCTAGGAATTCGCCTTGTTTGAGGTCGAAGCTCACGCCATTGACCGCGTGGACGACCCCGTCCTGAGTGTTGAAATGGGTCGTGAGATTGGTGACCCGAAGGGCTGGCTCGTTCTCGTTCACTTGGTGTGTATGCGCTCCTGCTCGCTCGGTAGCGTAACGCACCGAAACCGAAACCACCGGGCCGGATGTCGCTCTAGTTGTCGGCCCGCCGGCCGAGTAGCCTGATCAGGGCTGGAAGCTGGATCGTTGGAACGCTCAGAGTTCTATGACAGGCCCGTCATACGTTCCGCCCACGAGCTTGGCCAACGTCTTGGCGCAGCTCCCCTTGCTGCTGTACCCCTGGCCACCATCAGTAGCAACAACTTGACCGTTCCTTGACTTGACCCGGAACGCCCAATTGCCGTCTTTCCGCTGATACTCCTCGGTCGCGGTGTATGAACCGGCGAGTAGCTTGGTGAGAGTGTTTTTGGCCGACGCCTTTGATTCGTAGCCCTGGCTGCCGTCGGTGGCGACTATCTGGCCATTGCTTGCCTTCACTCGAAAGGCCCACTTTTTGTCCTTACGCTGATACAGCTCGCCTTTGCCGGCCACGTTGTCTCCGTTCGCTGACTCCTGTGAGCCTCGATCCTACGCGCTCGTCACGCCAGAGTGGTGTCAAGGGCGCAAGTCGGCGGCTTGCGTACAATCGAGTCGGTGCACGACCAGGGAAGAGGCGTACAGGTGAAGACGGATGATCCGAGCATCCCCGCCGGGATTGATCTGCCCGCCGTTAGCCGTTGGATCGCCGAGTCCGTCGACCGTGCTGAGCCACCTTTCCGCTTCTCGGTGATCTCTGGGGGCAGGTCGAACCTCACGTTCAGAGTCGAGGACGCCAACGGCTACATGATGGCGATGCGGCGCCCGCCATTGGGTCGTGTATTGGAGAGCGCCCACGACATGGGTCGTGAGTTTCGGGTGATTTCTGCGATCGGGCAGACCGAGGTGCCGGTCCCCGAAGCCTTGGCACTGTGCACCGACCACTCGGTGAATGGGGCGGATTTCTACCTGATGGCGTTCATCGAAGGATTGGTGCCACACGACGCGTCTGCCGGGGCGGCCATCCCACAAACCGAACGGCAACCGCTGAGTCAGGATGCCGTGAAGGTGTTGGCGGACCTGCACTCGGTGGACCCTGATGAGGTCGGGTTGGGTGATCTCGGCCGCCGCGACGATTACGTCGGAAGGCAACTTCGCCGGTGGTCCCGCCAGTGGGAACAGTCGAAACAGCGCGAGATCCCCGAGATGGAGCGAGTCGTCGCGATTCTGGCGTCCAGTGTCCCAGAACAGCAACGATCGACCATCGTGCACGGCGACTATCGATTGGGGAACATGATCGTCGGTGAAGGTCGAATCTTGGCTCTCCTCGACTGGGAGTTGTGCACGCTCGGCGATCCATTGGCCGATCTGGGATATCTCGCCAACGCCTGGTTGGACCCCGATGAGCCGCCTACCTGGCGGGAGGCGCCCACCCAGGCCACCGGCTTCGCGACTCGCGCAGAGACCGTTGCCCTCTACGGCAAGTTGACCGGTGCCGACCTTTCTGCCATTGGTTTTTATCGAGCTTTCCAGCAATGGAGGATGGCGGCGATCCTCGAGGGGGTCTACGCACGTTTTCGGCACGGAGCCATGGGCGACGAGCCTTCATTCGATCTGGACGAACTCGCCGATTCGGTCGTTCATCTGGCCCGCGAAGCCCTCGCCGAGGCCGAGCGGTGACGTGGGATCCGATCCAGTACCTGAAGTTCGATGTGCCACGGCTGCGACCCGCCCTCGAGCTGCTGTCCCGCATCGATCTCGACGACCCCAAATCGATCGTAGACCTGGGTTGTGGACCTTGCAATGTCACGGCCATTCTGGGGGACAGATGGCCGAATGCCGACCTCGAAGGGATCGACAATTCGCCGGAGATGTTGGGCAGGGAGATCGGAAGAGCACACGTCTGAACTCCAGTCACACTGATATATCTCGTATGCCGTCTTCTGCTTGAAAAAAAAAAAAACAAAACTCCAAAATGCAAACTCCACCACCAATGATCAAATCCATGCACTTTTCCTTTCCCAGCCACTACCGTGCAATCATCTTCCCTCATCCT
>CALCCX010000597.1 GCA_937900165.1 uncultured Acidimicrobiia bacterium
CATGGCGCGAATATAACGAATGCCGCGCATAGGCACATACGCGGAATTGGGGCTGTCCGTCGGCTGACGGCCCAACGCCCACCTACCGGCCTGCTGCGGAACCGTTGTTGGGGCCATACCTAAGATGCCAGGCAGCGCCAGCGGGTGAGGTAATGAGTCAACCGCAGATCCGCTCGACCCGCCTCGGCGCTGCGCCGAGAATCGCTCCGGGCAAGCGAGCGACAGCGCTCTGGGAGGCCAACCCGGAGCAGAGTGACGGGCGCACCGCTGAGAACTGGCCACCGCAGGACAACCTCCCGTCGGGTAGGTCCAGCAGGACCTGCCGTTGTGTCTCCACATTTTCTCTTCGAGCGGGAGGTGCTCACTTCGCAACGTCGTCGGCATAAGCGCGTCGCGCTTCGCAACCAGCAGTGTCCCTGGGCGGAGGACATCGACCAGGGAGCACCAGGTGCGACGAGCACTCAGCGAGTATCCAGATCTGCTGACCGTGGAAGAGGCAGCCGACTACTTGCGCATCAGTCGAGCGCTCGGCTACCAACTCGCCCGGCAGTACCGAATCACCAATGGAGCTGCAGGATTGCCCGTCGTGCAACTCGGGCGTTGCTTACGCGTGCCCAAGGACGAACTGGCGTTGCTCGTTCGTGGCTTGCTACCGAAGGCCAGCTACGTGGGGAGCAAGCCGGCGTGACGAAGTTCGTCGATCGTCTCGTCGGGCACGCCGAGCACATCAAGGTGCACGATCGAGTCTCCGCCAGGACCATCGACCACATCGACCACTCGGGCCAGGAAAGGCTCGACCGGATCCCCGGACACGATGATCGCCCCCGGCGACACCCGGGCGGGCTCGTCCGAATCACTCAGAAAGGCCCATACGAAGCCGGTTTCATCGACTTGATTCACGTCGGCGGGGAGAGTCACGGCGACGTTCGTCAGTTCGCTCATGATTGCCTCCTCACGTGATAGGGGTTCGGTACCACCTCGCCCAGGACCGAAATCAGCCGATGTGCTTGGTCTTCAGTGTAGTTCGCCATCACCACGCTGTAGTGGGGCGCCGAGAATGTCGGCAGCAGACCGAAGCCGGCATCGACGACCTCATTGGCCGCAACCAAGGCGTAGCTCCGGCGCGTCCGAAGCCTGGGGCCGGACAAGATGGCGTCGACGTCCCAGCCTTCCAGGGTGACCTCAGCAGAGATGGCCACGAGCGGACGACCCCGGAACGAGTAACGACGACGGGCCGCATCGGCGTTGCGCAACAGGCCGTCAATCGTCAGCGGCCAACCTCTGATGACCAGCGAAGAATCGGGGTCGAGCACCTCGCGCGTGCGCAGATGACTCTCAATCGGTTCAAGCTCGCTCACCTCTCCGCCTCACCATCGAGCACGCCAGCGACCGTATCGGCGATGCCCTGGTCGAGGCCTTCGAGCGCGTGGGCGTAAGTGCGCATGGTCGTCGTGGGATCGCTGTGGCCGAGCCGAGCGGCGACGGAGCGAACGTTGTGGCCGCCGGCGATGGCGTGCGTTGCCGACCAGTGGCGCAGGTCGTGCAGCCGCCACTTCGGGTCTATCTCGGCGAGCTTGCGGGTGCGTTTCCACCACCAGCCGATCTTGTCGGGGCTCGGCGGGTGTTCGTCCTCGCCGAACATCCACGGCGACGCCTCCGTAGCATCGAACACTAGGGACGGCTAGGGACAAACACGAGCGGGAGGTGGAACGGGAGCCGAAACGGGAGGTGAACCCTTAGACCGTCAAAACCGTTGCAATAGCAGGGTTTTCTACTCGATCCGCATACCCGAGATGGCCCGGGAGATCACGAGCTGCTGGATCTGTTCGGTGCTGGGAATGTCAACCCGGATTGGCCCCACCGTGCTCATCTGGTTTGGCCCCACTTGGTGGTGTTTAGGTGCGGCTGGTCTTGAGCCGGTAGGAGTCGGTGCCGGTTTCGATGATGTGGGCGTTGAAGGTGAGCCGGTCGATGACGGCGGAGACGAGTCGGGGGTCGGCGATGATTCGGCCCCATTCGCTGAATGGGAGGTTTGATCCGACAGCGATGGTGGAGGTTTCGTCTCGGTCGGTGAGGACTTGGAAGAACAGTTCGGCGCCGCGGGTGTCGAGTTGGACGTAGCCGAGTTCGTCAACGATCAAAAGCTCGATGCGGCCGTATTTGGCGATGAGTCTGGCGAGGCGGCGTTCGTCGGCGGCTTCGTTGAGTTCGTTGGCGAGTTGAGCGCAGGTGGTGTAGCGGACGCGTCGGCCTTGCTCGCAGGCGGCCATGCCGAGACCGATGAGTAGGTGGGTTTTGCCGGTGCCGGAATCGCCGAGCAGCACGACGGGGTCACCGTTGTCGAGGTAGTTGCCGGCGGCGAGGGTCGCGATCGTTGCTGGGTTGATGGTTGGTGCGGCGTCAAGATCGAAGTCTGCGAGGCGTTTGGGTCTTGGGAATTTGGCTTCGGTGATGCGGCGGGCGCGGCGGCGTTCGGCGCGGTCATCGACCTCGAGGGTGAGGGTGTCGGCGAGGAACCCGAGATAGGTCGAACTGGTCCGTTCGGCTTGGTCAGCGAGCCGGGTGTGTTGCTCGCGGATCCCGGGCAGCCGGAGCTCTCGGGTCGCGGCTTGGATCGCCGCGGTTGATGCGGTGTCGGTCGTAGTCGGGGTTTTCATTTTGCCTCCTTGAGAAGCTGGTCGTAGTGAGCAATCGTCGGGGCGGGCCGGTCATAGCGGGCGAGAGCTCCGATCGGGACGACCACTTCGGCTGTTCGCGGGTTGGCGGCGCGTCGGGCTTCGAGGATCACCACAGCCGGATCAACAATCCCGACAGCGAGACATGCTTTGATCCCGGCACCGATCGCGTCGGCGGGTAGGTGACGGTGAGCGAGCAGGATCTCGACGACGGCTCGGGTGCCGGCCTGATCGCCGAGGCGGCGTCGAGCTGTTGCCCAATACGCGTCGTGGTCGGTGGTGAACGCTCCGGTCTGCCTGGCAGCAGCGAACGCTGTAGCGCCGGTCAGCGCGCCCGGCTTGATCTTGAGGACTTCGAGATAGTGGTCCAACACCAACGATTCGCTGCCTTTGCCGGTGAGCCGGACGTGGTCAGCAACCATGCGAGCACCATCGAACGCGGCGACGGTGTCTGCGCCGAGGCGCACGTCGATACGGGCACCGACATAGGCGACTGGCACCGAGTAGAAGCACTGACGCACACAGATCCTCGATTTCGAGTCGACCCTGGGTCGCAGCAACAACGACGCATCGAACGGCTCGGCCGGAAGGCCCATGAGCTTGGTTGTTTCAGCAGCGAAGTGATCACCAACACGGATCGCTCTCCCCGCAATGAAGCGCCGGTCATCGTCGATGTCGGCGACGGCGATGAGCTGGTTCAGCTCAGCGACCGACCCAACATCGGGGACTGGCACCAGATGGTTGCGCCGGAACCGGCCGATCTCACCCTCAACGCCGCCTTTCTCATGGGCGCCGCCGATGCCGGGCTCACAAAAGAACGAGTCGAACCGGTAATGCGAGCGCATCAGCTTGAACTGGACGGTCTCTTCACGATCACGGCCCTTGAGGACCTTGACGACCGCCGGTTTGAGATTGTCATAACGGACCCGGCCCGGCACCCCGCCGAAGTAGTCGAAAGCCCGGACATGGCCGTCCAAGAACGCCTGCTGGGCCTCGTTCAAGTACACGTAGTGGAACGCCTTGCCCGATGCCGACAAGCGCATCACGAACATGTGACCCTTCACGACCGTGCCGTTCAACACGAACCGCAGATCACCAAAATCGACTTCTGCCTCGGCACCGAGAACATGAGTCTGCGGAATCATCACCTTGGCCAACACCGTCGGCTGATCACGTTTGACCTTGGCGACATACCGCCGCACGGTCGACTCGCCCACCGTCGCGTCGTGCTCCTCGACCAGGCGACGCCACACCCGGCGGGCCGTATGCCGCTGCTTCGGCGGCGCATCCCGATCATCGGCCAGCCACCGATCAATCAGCGGCTTCCACTCGTCCAGAACCGGCGACGCCCGCCCGGCCACCGGCTCGCGCTCCGGCGGCACCGCCGACACCAACGCATCACGCACCGACCGACGATGAGTCCCAAACCGGCGAGCCAGCTCACGCACCGACACCTCCGGATCGTCACGCCTCGCCCGGCGAATCTGCTCGAACAATTCCACGCGGCACCTTCTCGTCATGAACCCCACGGTTCATCACAAGAAGCACCCCAACGTGGACCCGCCAACACCTACCCAGGTGGGGCCAAACTAAGTGAGCACAACCCGTTCAGGTGGGGCCAAAACAGGTGAGCACACCCAAACACCCATCACGCCATGATGTGTCGAGCAATGCTGGCCCGGATCGATCAGGCCAACGCAACCATCGACGAGCTCACCGCTGCGGTCGAGGTGTTGTTGGACCCTCATGAAGCGGCGGTGCAGCTTC
>CALCCX010000598.1 GCA_937900165.1 uncultured Acidimicrobiia bacterium
CGAGATGATTCAGCTTCTCGAGTATCTGCGCTCATTCACTGGCGCCAGGCCAGGTTCGACCAGGGCAAGGTCGCTGATGCTGATCTCCGGCGCCCTGGGAGTTTTCAAGAAGTCTGCTGTGTTCGAGGTGGGCGGATACAAGGTCGGTCACCTCGGCGAGGACCTCGAAATGGTGATGCGCCTCCACCGCCACAACCGGGAGCTGGGCAGGCCCTATCGGATCATTCACGCGGTGGACGCGGTGGCATGGACGGAGGTGCCGTCGAGCCGCAAGGTGTTGCGCCGCCAGAGGATCCGCTGGCATCGAGGGCTGCTCCAGGTGATCATCGAATACCGGCGGATGATGTTCAATCCGCGCTACGGCAGGATCGGCATCGTGGGCTATCCGTCGATGCTTCTGTTCGAGTTCCTGTCTCCGATCGTGGAGATGGCCGGCTGGTTCGTGATGACCGCTGCCATCGTGACCGGCTATTTCAACCGTGAGGTGGCCTTCCTTCTGATCAGCGCGTCTGTGTTGCTTGGCGGAGTGACGACTCTGGTCAGCGCGCTCATCGACGAGGGATACGGTCTCTATGACTCGCCGAGAGAAACTCTCCGCTTCGTCTGGTACGCCCTGATCGAACACCTCGGGCTGCGCCAACAGACGGTCTGGTGGAGAGTCAGGTCGATGTTCTGGACCGGCAACCATGTCTGGGGCGACATGCAACGAACCGGAGTCGGCAACCTCCAAGACTGAGGGCCGAAGCGTGTTGGCTCGTCGCGCCTATCTACACTCCCCCTGTCGAGATGAGGAAGTGATGAGCGGACCTGTCGATCGCTTTGAAAATGAACCCTGGACGGCGGCAGTCCTCGGTCTGGGCTACGTGGGACTTCCGTTCGCCGTGAACGCGATTCAGCGTGGCGTACAAGTGGTCGGTTTCGACGTAAATACATCGAAGGTCGAGTCGATGCTGAATGGCACCTCGCCGATCGACGACATTTCAAACGAGGAGCTGGCGTCCGCGCTTGAACGAGGTCTGAAGGTCACGTCAGACCCGGCCGACATCAAGGGCCTCGATGCCTATTTCATCTGCGTGCCCAGTCCGCTGGGTCGGAGCCGGGAACCCGACCTTTCCTATATCAGATCCGCCACTGCCCTGATTGTGGACGTGATCGGGCCAGGTGCATTGGTTTCACTGGAATCGACAACCTATCCGGGCACGACCGAGGAGATCATCGTCGCCTCTCTCACCGCTGGGGGTTTCGAACTTGACGAAGAGGTGTTCGTTGCCTACTCGCCGGAACGAGTCGATCCGGGCTCAGCGTTCGCGATCCACCAGATTCCCAAGGTTGTTGGTGGTGTATCCGAGACGTCTGGAGCGGTTGCCGCTGCCGCGTATGGGCGGTTGGTTGACGAGGTTCATCTCGTATCGGACGCGAAGGTCGCCGAGCTGTCAAAACTCTTGGAGAACACCTACCGCTCCGTCAACATCGCCCTGGCCAATGAGATGGCCCAGTTGGCGGACGAGCTCGATGTGTCGATCTGGGAGACCATCGACGCGGCGGCCACCAAGCCGTTCGGTTTCCAGCCGTTCTATCCCGGTCCAGGGGTTGGCGGCCACTGCATCCCGCTCGACCCCCAATACTTGGCGTGGAAAGCCCGCGAGGTGGGCGGATCGATCCGGTTCATCGACCTGGCCGAACAGGTCAACACCAATATGCCCAAATACGTGGTCGAGCGGGTAGCCCGACTCCTAAATGATCGAGGAAGGGCGCTGAAGGGGAGCACGGTCCTAGCTGTTGGACTCACGTACAAACCCAATATCGCTGACGACCGTGAGTCGCCGTCGGTTGAAGTCGTCGAACGGCTCGCACAGCGGGGGGCCAACGTGCACGTCATCGAACCGATGCTGACCCAAGCTTCCGTGGAAGCCCATGGGGTTACGGCCATTAACCAGGGAGCAACTCTAGGGGCAGTCGACCTCGCCATCATCCTCACCGATCACGATGATGTTGACTACGAAGAGATAGCCCACTCGGTACCCGTCGTCTTCGATACTCGGGGCGCCTACCGTAAAAGGGCGCTGTCCTTTTCAAATGTCGTGGAGATCTGACCCCACCGGTGGCAACTAGCCTTGCCAGTCGGAGGTGTCGATGACGACTGAGCAACTGGCGGCCAATACGATCAAGGCCTTGTCGATGGACGGGGTGCAGAAGGCCAACTCCGGGCATCCGGGGGCGCCGATGGGCATGGCCGACCTCGCCACCATCCTGTGGGCCCGGTTCCTGAAGGTCGATCCGACGGACCCGCAATGGCCAGATAGAGACCGGTTTGTGCTCTCCAACGGCCACGCCTCGATGTTGATCTACTCCCTCCTTCACCTCTCCGGATTTCCGATGCCCCTTGAGCAACTCCAGAGTTTCCGGCAATGGGGCTCACACACCGCGGGCCACCCCGAATACGCACCAGAGCTTGGCATCGAGATGACCACCGGACCACTCGGGCAGGGTTTCGGGACTGGCGTTGGCATGGCGGTCGCCGAGGTCCATCTCCGGTCGGTATTCGGTCCAGGCCTGGTCGATCACCGTACGTGGGCCTTTGTTTCCGACGGTGATCTGATGGAGGGCATCTCGTATGAGACGGCCTCGCTGGCCGGCCACCTTGGGCTTGGCAAGCTCACCTATCTCTATGACGACAACGAGATTTCGATTGACGGATCGACCGACCTCACATTTACCGAGGATGTCCCGGCCCGTTTCGCCGCGGCGGGTTGGCATACGGTCGACATCGATGGGCACGATCACGACGCCATTGACGAAGCCATCCGACAAGCAACGGCCGTGGCCGACCAACCATCGTTGATCATCGCCCACACCCATATCGGGATTGGCGCACCCAACAAACAAGACACCGCGGCCGCCCATGGTTCGCCGCTCGGGCCCGAGGAGATTGCCGGCTGGAGGGCCTCGGTCGGCTGGCCAGATGTCGATTTCCATGTGCCGGACCAGGCTCGCCAACTATTCCAAACAGCGATGGACCGGGGAACGGCGGCCCGTGGTGAGTGGGAATCGCGTTTGGCGGAAACCACGGCTGACGTGCGCGCCGAGTGGGATACCTATTTCGATCCGCAGCCGATCACCCTTGAAGACCCAGGCTTCGTGGTGGGCGAGTCCGTTGCCACGAGGGCTTCGATGGGCAAATTGTTCGACCAGATCGCCGAGAACGTGCCTGGGTTCATTGGGGGAGCGGCCGATCTAGTCGCGTCGACCAAGACCGAGATTTCGTTCAGCGGTGGTTTCTCACGTGACAATCCGGCTGGGCGAAACATCCATTTCGGGATCCGGGAACATGCCATGGGCACCATCACCAACGGCATTGCCCTCCACGGTGGATTGCGTCCGTACGGCGCCACCTTTTTCATCTTCAACGACTACATGCGTCCTGCGGTGAGGCTGTCTGCGCTGATGGACATCCCGTCGATTTGGGTCTACACCCACGACTCTTTCTATCTCGGAGAGGACGGCCCAACCCATCAGCCGATCGAACAGCTCGCCTCGCTGAGGGCAATGCCGAACATGATGGTGTTCCGCCCGGCCGACGCCGGAGAGATGCTGGACACCTGGCAGACCGTGCTCAACCAGTCTTCACCTGCGGTGATTCTCGGGACGCGCCAGGGGTTGCCGACGATGGACCGGAGCCAGGTGAGTGGAGGGGTGTCCAACGGCGGATATGTGCTTGTCGAAGGAACGGATGTCGTGATCGTCGCGACGGGCTCAGAGGTTCCGCTGGCGATCGAGTCTGCCGGCCTGCTGGACGGAGAAATGTCGGTGCGAGTGGTCAGCATGCCATGCGTCGAACTGTTCCTCGACCAGGACGACGACTATCGCCGGTCGGTGCTCGGTGTTGATCTCCCCATCGTTTCGGTCGAAGCCGGTGCTACGTTCGGATGGGAACGCATAACCGGTGCTGAGGGACTTCAGATCGGCATCGATCATTTCGGTGCGTCCGCCCCGACGTCCCGTCTCGCCGAAGAGTTCGGCTTCACACCAGAGGCGGTTGCATCTTCGGTCAGGGGTTGGCTGGGCGCGTGATCAGCCCCTGCTGACCAGGCGTTTCAAGCTCCGGAGTGTCGAAACCACCGGGTGTCTGCGCAGGCGATCGAGATCACTCTGGGCTTTGGCTAGCTGGTCCTCGATCTCGGCTCGGGTTGGCAGACTGTCGCTGGTGTTTCGTCGGGTTCTGGCGATCCACATCCACTCGTCTGCCTTGAGTCTGTATGTCTCGATCTGTTCTGGTTCCAGGAACATGGCAGGCCAAACTGCGGTGGGCTGGAGTCCGTTGGCGAAGAGTCGCTGTTCGAAGTCCTCTCCGTAGTAGCGGACGTGGTCGGCCTGTCCGAACCGGGTAATCCGCTCGCCCTCGGAGGCGCTTGGGTCTTCGTCTGTCCGGATTCCCGGCCGCCT
>CALCCX010000599.1 GCA_937900165.1 uncultured Acidimicrobiia bacterium
AGGTCACCGTCGATGTCCAGGCGGGAGATCGCCTGATCGTGAGAACCCCAGGCGGAGGTGGCTGGGGTAAACCCCTGTAGTGAGCGGCTGGGTCTCCTGTTCGGTACCTGGTTTCGGACAGGGCATGGAAGCCACGGCCACAGCTACAACCCCGGACGCCGAGCCGGTTGGCGAGGTCGGGGCACAATGTGGCTGTGGCTGTGGCTGTGGCTGTGGCTGTGGCTGTGGCTGTGGCTGTGGCTGTGGCTGTGGCTGTGAGTTGTAGCATGGACGGATGTCTTCTTCGCTGGCCGCTGAGCTGCGGTCCCTTCTTGGCGATGACGGAGTGCTCGATCGACAGCTCGAGTTGCACGTCTATGGAAAGGACTCAGGGATCACCAGGGGAGAGCCCTCGGTGGTTGCATTTCCCAGATCAACTGAAGACGTGGTGGCGGCTGTCAAGGCCGCCAAGCGTCATGGCGTTTCGGTTGTCGCGAGGGGCTCTGGAACCGGCTTGGCCGGAGGGGCGGTCCCGGTGGATCCGGCACTCATCCTCGCCCTGACTCGGATGAACGAGATCGAGGTTGTGGACGTTGAGAATCGGAGCGCCTGGGTGGGGCCAGGAGTCATCAATCTCGATTTGTCGAATCACACCTACCCAGACGGATTGCATTTCGCCCCGGATCCTTCTTCCCAGTCCGCTTGCACCGTAGGCGGCAACATCGCCACCAACGCCGGCGGTTTACATTGCCTCTCAGAGGGAAGCACCGTGAACCATGTTCTCGCCCTCGAGGTCGTAACCGTGGACGGCGAGGTGATAGAGCTGGGTGGGTCGGCGCCGGACCCGATCGGCTTGGACCTGCGCGCCGTAATGGTCGGTTCAGAGGGCACTCTCGGCATTGTGACGAGGGCCCTGGTCAAGCTCACGCCCAATCCACCGGCTGCCAGGACGCTGCTGATGTCGTTTCGATCCGTCGAAGACGCCGCCAAAACCGTATCCGAGGTGATATCTGCCGGCGTGATTCCCGCGGCGTTGGAGATGATGGACCGGTTGATGACGGTGGCTGTCGAGAGGTTTGTCGATGCCGGTTTCCCAACTGACGCCGAAGCAGTGCTCCTGGCCGAGGTATCTGGCCACGAGGCGGCCGTTGACGCCGAGGGGGAGATGATTCGAGCCACTGCGATCCGCAACAATGCCATTTCGGCGAGGGTGGCGTCTGACGCCAAGGAACGCCAACGGATGTGGTTGGGTAGGAAATCGGCGTTTGGGGCAGTAGCCCAGATGAATCCCGACTACTACCTCCACGACACTGTTGTCCCTCGCACGAAACTGGTGGAGACGATGACCAACGTGTATGAGATCGCCCAACGCCATGGGATCACCATGCTCAACGTTTTTCATGCAGGCGACGGGAATCTTCACCCTCTGATGTCATTCGATGCGTCAGAGGAAGGAGTTATCGAGCGGGTCAAGGCTGCGGCTGAAGATCTCATGGAGATGTGCGTCGCCGCAGGAGGTTCGCTTTCCGGAGAGCACGGCATTGGACTCGAAAAGCGCGACTCGATGAGCTTGGTCTTCAACGAATACGACTTGGACGCACAGGCCAGGATTTCCGAGGCCTTTGATCCGGAAGGTTCCATGAACCCCAACAAGGTGCTGCCTGCTGGCTCTCGTTGCTTCGACTTCGGAAGGCCAATCCCTGAGGGCACCTGGGTTTGAGCCCTATCGACGAGCTACCCGTTGCCAGACGCGACGGCTTACCCGAGGCGGACCTTCGGCTCGCCCCATCGTCAATGGATGAGGCGGCCAGGCTGCTGGACCATGCGTCCGAGGTCGGCGCTCAGGTACTTGTGTGGGGTGGGGGTACCCACCAGGGGATCGGACATCGCGTCCAACCCGACATCGTATTGTCTTGCGAGAACCTCGATCGCATAGTCGCCTACGAGCCGGACGATCTGACGGTGGTTGTGGAAGCCGGCGTGACCATTGCTGGTCTCGAGGCCGAGTTGGCAGAACACGACCAGAGTGCCCTGCTATCTGAGATTCCAGGTCCCGCTACCGTCGGCGGAGCAATCGCCGCCGCCATTTCAGGTTGGCGACGATCTCGATTCGGCCCGACCCGGGACCGAGTGCTTCAGGCGACGCTGGTCACCGGCGACGGACGAGTAGTCACCGGAGGAGGCAGGGTCGTGAAGAATGTAACCGGCTACGACCTTCCGAGACTTGTCACCGGTTCGTTTGGCTCGCTCGGTCTGATTGCTCAGGTTTGTCTGAAATTATGGCCGCAGCCTTCAACGTACAAAACCGTGATGGTCGAATCATCCGAAGCAGCCTTGGAGGTCGCGTTCCGCCCCTTGGCAATCCTGGAGACGGA
>CALCCX010000600.1 GCA_937900165.1 uncultured Acidimicrobiia bacterium
CGCGGTTGGTTCGGCGACCACCAGCGACCCTGCGTAGGGTTCGAGCCGTTTGGTCAGCTTCGCCAACCCTGCCAACGTAGGCGGCGTCTTGAAGTCCTCGCGGACTTCGCCACGCACGGCGATCTGATGGGCTGCGACCACGGCCGCGTCGATCCCGATCGACACGACCGGCGATGTTGTGTTCACTTTCATGGAGGGGTTCTCCCTTTCAAACGGGCAGACCCAACCGGCCTCGATGCGCTTTCAACTCATCTTCACGGCTGGACAGGTCTGCGATTGGTTGATGACGGGGAGAACCCCTCGCTCGCGCTCGACCACCAGCACCGAGGCTGTCCCCGACCCCACCCGACACCGCGAAGCGGACGACGTAGCCCACCCAGCCATGTGATTCATACGGTGCAACGAACCCCGACCACCGGGCCTGACAGGTCCCACCAATTTCCTCAACCGAGTCTGCTCGGAAACGAGCCCCGGCAACGATCAGGTCAACGAGCCCAAAGCCCAGCAGTTTTCCGTCACAGCCGGGACTCCTCCCGAGGCCACGCTACGCGGCCACCCCCCACTGATGGGAAGGCACCCTCAGGAATACATGCATGTTTGCCGGTCGGGCTTGTTCCGCCGTGCCCGTCCATCGCGCGTCTATCGCGCGGCTGGGGTGAACAGAGCAGGCGTCAGGCTCTCTCGACGAATGCCCCGTAGCGCTGCTGGGCGGCTTGTGGCGAGGTACCGAGGAACTCCCCGATGCGCCTCCATGAGAGCCCCTTCGCCCGGGCCGCCGTCACTGCTTCGACGATCTCGCGTTCAGTTCGGGCTCGAGCCATTGCAGCACGCTGGAGGAGGTACTCCTCGACAAGGCGTTCGTCGCCTGGCGCCGGGTCGTAGTCCTCGAAACGTCGGGCGAGCTCGTGAGCGTGATCGAGAATCTCCTGGACGGATCGCGGCATTGCAATCACCTCAAGAATTTGGGTCGAGCCGGCATGGCATGGATGATGAACTCGACTCCTTCTGCTGACGCGACGCCGACTTCGAGAAGTCGTCCCGCTTCGTCGGGGCCGATGAGCATGGTCATGTCATCCGGATCGAAGACTCGGATCGGATTGCGATAAGCGTGCAGCATGTCGTTGTCAGCTATCCCGTGCCGTCTGGCACTGTCGAGAACTACTGGATCCGAAGTCGTCAGGTTACCTTGATGACGATGCCAACCGCAATGGCAATCATGGCTCGGAGGTCTCGAACAGTTCGCCAAGGCGGTCGGCGATCTCGCGGTCGCGATGCTGGGCGGCGTGTTGATACCGGAGAGCGGCGCGGGGAGTGCTGTGGCCGAGGCGGGCCATCAACTCTCGAGTGGACGCGCCGGTCCACGCAGCCAAGGTGGCTCCGGTGTGGCGGAGATCGTGGAGAGTGATGTGGGTCATGGCGGTGGCCCGCCGGGCATCGGTCCACGCCAGCTGGAGAGCTGCCCTATGGACCGGTCCGCCTCGCTCGCCGACGAAGACCCACTCATCGGCCGACTCGGCCGTAAACCGATC
>CALCCX010000601.1 GCA_937900165.1 uncultured Acidimicrobiia bacterium
TGTACATATTACTTGATGACGTGGTACAGTTGGTTTTTTTTTTGTCAAGCAGAAGACGGCATACGGGGTATATCAGTGTGACTGGAGTTCAGACGTGTGCTCTTCCGATCTATCGAGAGTCCGATCTTGGAGATCTCGCTCGTCGCATTCTGGAGGCCGTAACCCCCGAAGTCCCACTCGTCATTCCAAAGGCTCTCCATGCGAACAAGGGACCTCTTGGCCAAGTCGCCGGCCGGGTCGACCAGGCCAAGCGCTATCGGCCAGGCTTCGAACGAGCTGGGCTCCAACTCGGACTCTCGATACAGATTGTGCGGGTACATGCGCGTTGTCGGCCCAGCAAAACTCGGCCGATGGATGTAGGCACTCCCGGCGGCTTCTCGTTGGAACGAACCGTCCAGGAGGCGACGAAACATCAAGTGGTCGTTCTCGACGAGTCTGAATTTGGGATGGGTCAGCACCGAGTTCCAGATCGCCGTCGATTTTTCTCGCCACCGGGTGCTTGCCTTCTCGTCTCCGACGATCGCCGCCAGCTCGGCAGCTTTCTCCAGACCGACCGTGACCCACATCTGGTGACCGAGATCGAATCCAGGCTGGAGACCATGTCGTTCACGGTCTCGCTCGCGGATGTCTCGGGTCGACTGGACCATCTGTGCCTCTGCGACCCAAAACTCCGAGCGCAGGGGAAACTCTGCAACGGTCCGAATGCGGTCCCAGTGCTGTGTGATGAAATCTGCATCCCGACTGTGCACCCAGTACTGCCATATGGCGTATAGGAGCTCGCCGTTCTGGTCGAGTTCCGCCTCCTCGGGGGTGTAGAAGCGGGCTTCGCCGAATGCCATACCGCTCTCGTCGATGAGACCCTCGATGAGTCTGGTCAACATGGCACGGGCGATCTCGTGCTGGCCGGACAGGACGACGCCGACGCAAGCCCCACTGCTGTCACGCACCCACTCCGAGTTGTAGCCCCAGATACCGGCGTTCATCCGCCCGGAAACCGCCACCGAGGCGTGCAGACCCGAACGTGTGGAGGCATACAGGGTGTCGAGGTTCTGGTCGCCAAAGCCAACCTGATTGAAACCCGTCCACCGCGAAGAGCTGGCACTTCTTGTCTCGTCGAAGCCAGCCTCGCGGAGTCTCGATGTGGTCTCCACGACCTCCTGCTCACTGTCGCCATAGGCATAACAGAGGCTCACGGTTCGACTCTCACCTTCGGCGAGCTCGCCCAGGTCGACCTCGTAGGCGAGGACAGCTCCGACGTGGGCGCTGACTGGCAGGAGAGGATAGTTCCCGTATGAGGCGCGGGGTTTTACCCGGCTGTCATCGTCATGCGAACCAACGCCAAAGGTGTCGTCGACGATTGCCTCGAGCGGCCTCGGGAACTCTGCGACCATGTGCTTGGCAGGATGGTCGAGAACCGCCAGAGACAAGAACTCGTCTCCGTCCTCAAAAACGCCGGCGACCGACACCTCGCCTGCCGTCACGTGATGCGCTTCGGGAAACAACTCCTGGTTGGGGGTGAGCGTGACGAACAGCCTCGCCGACTCCGGTGTCAGTCCGCGAGTGTTGGTCACGGTCACCCGCCGCAGCAACGCGGCCTCGCCCTCAGGCACAAACATCTCTTCGGCAACGTTGAAGACAGTTCTCGATCTTGTCGATGTGAACGTGTAGTCGAGCGGGTAGGTCGCCCAGAAGATCGGAAAGCCGTTGTCGTCGAACTGGAGACCGTAACGAAGGTCGACCACTGCCTGGCGCGGATTGGGGAGATGTATCCCGTCGTCCGTAACCAGGCTGACGAAGGTGTACTCGGGTCCGAATTGTTGGTGATAGGTGAAAGAATCTGTCTTGTTCCGACCCTCGAACCGATCAGGATTCATGAAGTGCAGCACGATCGCATTGCGAGCCTGGGTATCTCGCGTCACCTGTACCACTGCCTGCAAACGCCCATTGCCAAGCAGGTGATGGTCGAGATTCAGGTTCGCGGTATGACGATGGATCGATGCGTCCGAGAGATAGTTCTTCCCTAACCACATCCTGTATCGCTCGTTCACGGAGTCCTCCAAGTAGTCGTTGCCGGTGTCATCAGGTCGTCACCCCCAAGGTGGCGATCGCTAAGGGGAGCAAATTCAGCGGCTCTCCATTCCAGGGAACGGAGCTGTTGGTGAACGCTGCGCGGTCGCGACGGGCCAAGTCGTAGGTCGTCTCGTCAAGGGTTCGTACGGTGACGTCGGCTGGCGGCAAGACCATGTCAACATCAACAGACTCAGACTCGAGGTTGGCAACGACAATCATCGCCTCAGATTCCCGACGTAACCCAATCATCGCCACCCGGTTTTGTCCAGAGTCGACGTGCACCGCCAAGTTACGGGCAGCGCTGTATCCGGCGAGATCGGCCAGCAAGTGATAGGTCGGGTTCATGGCTCCGTCGCGATCGACGATGCCTCCCGGATCGCCTACGTAGTGATAAGTGAGAGCATCTGCACCGGACGTCATCAGTTCGCTCAGGCTGGCAACGGTCCATGCAGCGGCAAGGAGTGAGGCGGATCGGGGGTCTGATGCCAATGGCTCCCCGACTTTTCTCGGCAGGAGGGTGATCGGCCCGATACTCAACTGGCGAGAACCGGCTATTCGACTTCCGTTTGCAGCAACGCCGCTTTGGGCGTCGAGGTTGGTGAGAAAACTGAAGTGGTCGGTGTAGTGCACCTGAGGGCTCATCGGAAAGGTCAACACGTCAAGCGAATCGAATGCAATGTTGTCGATGTTGAAGTTGATGGCGCCGAAGTTGGATCCAGAGCCGCCACCGGCGAAGGGCCCAACGATGGCCCGAAGGTCCTCAATCGCCTGCCCATACTTCTCGGGCGTTGTCTGCGTCTTGCGGTCGAATACAAAGAACCAACGCAGCCGGTCTCCGAGTTGTGCGATTGCAGCGCCGAGAACGGACAGATCGGCCGGGTCATCGGCCACCACCTCGATTTCGACTCCGATATCCGACCCCGCCAGGGTTTGCTGCGCCACTGCCAGGTCGTCGGCCAAGCTCTTCAACCGGGTATCAAGTGTGATCCGTACATGCGACACACCCAATTCCTTGGCGATCTCCAGTTCCCTCGAACCTGGCCCCGCCAGAATCCCGATCGATGGGATCGTTCCGCCTGGAGCTCCAAGTTCGACCTGAGCGCGGGCGATGCCGGACTGTGACCTCGCCGTCGGCGTGTTGAGCGGTCGCCTCCGGCCGATTGTCGAGATCCGCACTCGCTGCTCGATGGATTCACCAGACTTGACCGATACCGGCCAGGGCAGCGAGAGGGGGGTGCAAAACGTCTTGTAAGACGCGTCAGTCCAATTGCGTTGGTCTTCGAATTCGAACAGGTCGCCCTCGAACTCAAACACGACCTCCCGGTCGTCGTCGATGTCGTGACGCAAGGCCACGATGTTGGAGATCGAGCGACTGGGGCTCAGATCGAGCGGAAAGACAGTGGAATATGTCTCGTCGGGTGTCTTGACGTGGAGGGGGCGGCCCGAGAGTGTGATCGGGTGCATCACGCAAATTCCGATCCTCGCCCGTTCGAAGTCTCGAAGGGCAGTCGCCCTGACCGCGTAGGTGAGGGAGCCGTCTGGATCGGTACCAACCGCGACAACCGCATCCAGGTCGATTTCGTCCGAGGTGAAGCGGCCTCCCATGTCGACCCGGATCGAGCCGTCCTCGTCTTCGAATGATGTCGACCAGCCAGCCGGCTCGACTGTGCCCCAGAACCTGTCACGAACGCTGAAGGTGATCGTCTGGGCAACCTCGATTCCTTCGACGGCGACATTACGCAACGAAGGCGTCTCGAGTCCGGCGGTGAAGTGACCGCCCTGGAGTGGGCGGGGGGACACCAACGGCGCGATTCCTCCGTGGCGAACGGTCTCGGCCGTGATCAGGCCCACGCCGCCACGACGGGGTTGGTGAGGTCACCGATGGCATCTACAGAGACGACTACCTCGTCGCCGTCACCGAGGTAGCGCGGCGGGTCCATGAATGTGCCCACACCGCCCGGCGTCCCCGTTGTGACCAGATCGCCAGGCTCCAGCGTGATCGCCCTTGACAGCCATGAGACAAGGTACGGAATGCTGAACAGGAGGTCATCGGTGTTTGCCTCTTGAACCAGCTCGCCATTGACCCAGCAACGGGCTGTCAGCTGTCCGGAATCGGGTATCTGGTCACGAGTGACGACTACTGGCCCCATGGGACAGTGTCCGTCGAGTCCTTTTCCAAGAGTGATCTGAGAATCCTTGAACTGAATTTCGCGGCTGCTGATGTCGTTGACCACGGTGTAACCGAATATGTGATCCTCGGCTTCGCTCTCAGTCACATTCTTGGCCTGAGTGCCGATGATCGCGGCAACCTCAACCTCCCAATCAATCTGACTTGTCGCAAGAGGAATCATGATCGGTTCCCCTGGCCCGATGATCGATGAAGGGAGCTTGGAGAAGAAGAAAGGCTCTTCTGGTGTTTCCACGTCGAATAATTCGGCGATGTGTGACTTGAAATTCAGACCGCAGAACAGCATCTTCGACGGGTTGTGCAACGGCGCGATGACTCGAGCATCGGGAACCGGTTGGCGAGAGTCGATCGCCACCCGGGCCGCTTCGAGCGCATTGGTGCCGTCGTTGATGAATTCGAGGAGAGTGCGGTAGCCGGTCGGGTGGAGGGCACCATCAACCTCGACAGCGACACCTTCGCCAGCAGACGAGAGATACGTTGCAAGTCTCATCAGACGGCCTCCACACGATAATCCGGTGGGTCGATCACGATCGTATCGCCAACCTTTGGGGCTAGCGCCACACGCCGGCCGGTCGTGTCCAGGGCGTTGACATGTTCGACGAACTCCACGACCTGTGGATTCTGAGGATCGAGGTAGTGGGAGGCAACAGCACAGTCGACACCGAGCCACTCGGCGGCGAGGGCAGCCTCATAGGAATTCATCTCGCCGGAGAGGATGGTGCCGGGACCAGGAACCAGATGCAGAAGCGCCGCCGGCTGCGCACATCCGAGAAGGGCAACCGTCGGCGAGTGGATCTCGCCGATGATGCGCATGTCTCCGCTGATGGCCGTGTCACCGGTGTGGTAAATGCGGACCCCTGGTTCGGTATCGAAGATGAAACCCAGAGGTGGCCCTGTCAGCACGGTGCCGTCGGAGAGCGTGACGGATGACGCATGGTGGCTCTCGATAGGTGTTACGACGATGCCGCCGATCTCGGTGCGAATTCCCGGAACGATCGCCTGGATCTGGTCAGGGTCGACACCGTCGTCGATGAGCTTGAAACGGACGTCAGGCCCACAAAGCACCGGTGCTCCGGTTCGTTTGGCGATGACGGCGGTATCCCCGATATGGTCGAAGGCGCCATGCGTGGCCAGGATCAGATCAGGGGTATCGAGATCGTCGGGCTGGCAGGGCGCAACGGGACTACCCATGAGGTAGGGGTCGGTGAGGATGGTGCAGTCGGGTCCGGTGATTTCGTATCCAACCACACCCAGGAAACGAAGACGAGTGGTCATTCAGTCCACCCGGATTCGAGACCGTGGATCAACTGAACCATGGCAGCATTCATCGGCGCAGGCACGCTGAATCTGTGGGCATAGCCGGCAACGGCACCGTTGATCACTTCGACCTCGGTTTTTCGCTTGGCGCGCACATCCTGGAGCATCGACGGTTGGCCGCTGCCCCCATTCTCGAGGTGGTCGTGAATCGATGTCAGCCGTTCATCGAGATCAACGTTAATCCCTTGTGCCCGGGCCGTTGCCACCGTCTCGGTGATGAGTTGATCGACGATGGTCATCACGTCGGCGGAGGCAACCATTTGACCCACGTGAAGGTCGGTGAGGGCACTGACGGGGAGTGCCGAGGCGTTGAGTGTCAGCTTCTTCCAAATCTCCTCGAGAATCTCGGCCGGCACGGTGGTGGGGACGCCCCCTGCCGTCAGTAGCTCGGCAACCCGCTCGGCATCAGAAGCGGTACCTCGACCGTAGCCACCCAAGAAAGTGGGACCCTGTCCGGTGTTGAGGGTGACACCCGGGGATTCGACCTTGGCGCTGTTGTAGGTGACACCAACGACCATCCTGGCCCCACCGAGCGCAGCATCGATGACGTCGGCGTTTCCCCAACCATTCTGGAGTGTCAGGACAATCGTGTTGTCTCCAACGATGGGAGCAATGGCGCGGGCGGCAGCCTCGGTGTGGTGGGCTTTGACAACGAAGAGCACCAGGTCGGGCTTCTCCATCGTGGCGTCCGCAAAAGCCTGAACCCGATGTCGGCTCACCGACTCCCCCCGTTTGAGCGTTACACCGTCGACGTTGATTGCATCTACCAACTCAACGGACACGTCAAACACAGATACGTCGGCACCTGCTTTGTCCATGACGGCGGCGAACAACACGCCCATCGCTCCAGCACCGACTACCACAACCTGCATGACCGCCTCCTTCAAACAAGAATCTGCGTTGAGCCAACTATAGAACCGACGGTAGTTACTGGTACACCGGTTGACCACATCCGTACCACGTATGTCAATTCCTACCGGCATGGGCAGACCGGTGTGGGTGGGCCCGGGCGCAACGGTCCCAGAGCAATTGGCAGACCGGTTGACCAACATCGGGCGGCGTCGATAGAGTCAGGTGCGGGCGTTCGCAGGTTGGTAAGTGGAAAGAATGCACGTGTGAGGTACGAAGGAGACCAATGAGGCTGGCCGACAAGGTAACCATTGTGACCGGAGGCGGGGCAGGGCTAGGCCGAGTTTTCGCGATTGGCCTGGCTGCCGAGGGTGCGAAAATGGCCGTCACGGACGTCGACCTTGCCGCTTCGCAGCAGGTCGCCGCCGAGATCAACACCTCGGGTGGTAGCGCAGTTGGCTACGCACTAGACGTGACCGATGGGGAGGCAATCAACTCAGTGGTCGCGCAGATCGACGAGGACTTCGGACAGATCGATGTGCTCGTCAACAATGCCGGGATTCGCTATATCTCTCCGTTCATGAAGACTGACATCGGCTCGTGGCAAAAAACGATAGATATCAACCTGACCGGACCTTTTCTGTGCTCCCAAGCCGTCATTCCCTCGATGCTTCGAGGCGGCAAGGGCAAGATCATCAATATCGCGTCTACTTCCGGGGTGCTGGCGGTCAGCAAGCGGTCCGCGTACTGTGCTTCCAAGGCGGGCTTGCTCGGCCTCACCAAGGTCATGGCGTTCGAACTGAGCTCGCAAAACATCCTCGTCAACGCGATCGCTCCTGGACCGACTGAGACCCCCATGAACGCGCCTTACTTCTCCGATCCAGAAATGATGGAAATTCTCAAGAGAGAAACACCTCGCGGGGCATGGGGCCAACCGGAAGATCATGTGGGTGCGGCCGTCTTTCTGGCCTCGGACGACTCCGACCACGTTTGTGGGGCGACCATTGTTGTAGACGGGGGATGGTTGGCCGGCAAGGGGTACTGATTGAGTCCCGTTTCGCTCACGAATAGTCCACTGTGCGCCAGAACAGGCTCATGAGGGGATTCTCGTGTCGACAGACACGGCGCGTCGAATCCACGGAAACAGTCGCACGTCAGAAGCGCCTCTGATGATCTTGGCCGATCACCCTTGAGACCAGTTCCGTGAGCAGGTCGTCTGATCCCACGTTGCCGGGAACGACGAGCAGCCTCACCGCACCATCCGCGTCGCCCATCTTCCATGTGGCGACTCCCGTCATCGCCGGGCCCTCGACCCACGCCGTTTTTGCGGCGAGTCCCACCGAGGCGACGGTCGCTGAGGTGATACCTCCTTTTGCAACTACCACCGACGGAAGCTCTGACAGGTGGCGAAGTGTGGCGGCCAGATGTTGAGCGATACGTAGAGAATCATCGAACGAGACATCGCTGGTTGGTGGACGCCGCGGTGTGGCCAGGACTGCCACGTTGCCATCCTGGAGTCTTGTGTCGAGCGCCGCGGCGAGGCGCGCTTGCTCTGCTGCGGGCGTTTCCAGGAGCGCGCTGATATTGGCTTCAACAACCGCTTCCGGGAACACCGCGGAAAGCGAAGCGAGCTGTCGGGTTGCGAGAGGCACGAACGATCCGCATACGACAAGAACCCTGTCGGCTCGAGGAACAGGCCGCAGCAGTGTCGCAAGACAGTTCCCGAGAATCGCCGCGAACGGTGGGGCCGACCGCACCACCACGTTGGCTCCGCCATCCTCGGAAGCAACCAACCCTTCGGCAATGGTCGCGAGATCGCCGTGGTCTACCGCATCAACCGCGCAAACTGCCGCACCACCCAGGCGGCTCATCTCGATGAGCGTTTCTGCCACAACGTCCGCTCCCCGGGTCGCGAGATCATCGAGCGTCACCAGCCTGCCTTGGTCGGCGGGCAACCTGCCGGCGGACCTCTCCTCCGCCCATTCCAGAAGCTGGCTGCTCTTATAGCCAAGCCTGGGGTCGGCGGCGTAGGTAGTGGATGCCACTGGCCTTCGCGTCTGACCGTCATCGACCTGGTGGACGCCGTTCACTGTGACCCGTCCAGCGTCTGGCATCGCTGGCACGAGCAGAAGTACAGGCGGCTCTTGAAATGCTGCTTTTGCGGCTGCCTGGTACTCCTCATACACATGACCACGCAGTGTGCTGTCGCCGCGCAACACAATCCGGGCCGAAGGTTCGACCGCGACTATCCGCTCGACGACGCGGGTGACGAATTCGCCAGCCGCTGTGGGCATCAACGCCCGGGTGTTGGTCAGGTGATACACAACCCGACCAGAAGGCAACTGTGGTTCGGCCCTGTCGTCGTGAGGCCAGAGAACCACCGGCGCGGCTTCAACCGATTGGGTACCCGTCGGATCGTCGTCGAGAACGTGTGTTGGCCGACCCATTCGTCCACCTGCCATTCGTGACCGGTCCAGCCCTTTCCTTGAGGAGCGTCAACGACTTCTCCGCGCAAACTATAGAGGAGGGACTCAAAACTGGTGCACCGGTTGACCACATACGTACACTGCGTACGAGAGAAATCAGATCCGATGGAGCGTGGTCGTGACAAGCCCCAACCTTGAAGTGCTGGAGCAGATCCAGCGGCGCGTGTTGTGGCTGTCGACTCGAATGATCGACTACGCCAATCAGGAAGATGCCGGTGGTATCAAGGTGGGCGGGCATCAGGCATCCTGCGCCTCGATGGTCACGATCATGACGGCACTGTGGTTCGGTCACATCAATGGCGATGACAAGGTTGCCATCAAACCACCAGCTTCCCCGGGCTACCACTCGATCACGCATTTGACGGGCG
>CALCCX010000602.1 GCA_937900165.1 uncultured Acidimicrobiia bacterium
TTTCTTTCTTTCTTCTTTTTTTTCTTTTCTTTTTTTCTGTTATTTGTTTTTTTTTTTTTTTTTTTTCAAGCAGAAGACGGCATACGAGATATATCAGTGTGACTGGAGTTCAGACGTGTGCTCTTCCGATCTACAAGTCGTTCATCAGGGTCGAATGGCCGCTGGTCGGAACCGACGAGCTGGTTGATCGAATGGCCAAATACGAGTCCATGTTGACCCGATTGTGCATCTCGATGGTCACCCATGGCAGGGCCTATCGGGACACGTTCGACATCACCGAGCGCATCCGCGCCAAGATCCGGGCGCCACTGTCGATCCTCGTCGCACCCCCAACCCTCAACCGCGGGCGGCTGGAGACGTTCAAGGATCTCGGGGTCGACATGATCGGCATAGGCATGGACGCCGTGACCGAGGATCTGTTCCGTTCCCACCGCACAGATGTCCCGTCCGGTGGTGGGTTGAGCTGGACGAAGTACTGGGAGGTCGTAGATGACAGCCGCGATCTGTTCGGGCCTTGGAAGGTCAATTGCCACACCCTGGTTGGTCTCGGCGAGACCGACTACGAGGCCATCGACATGTTCATCCGCCTGTGCGACCGCCAGATCTTCCCATACCTGTTCTGTTTCAACCCAGAGCCCGATTCGCGCCTCGGCGACGTGGCCAAGGCCCCTATCTCGCGTTGGCGACGCATCCAACTGGCCAAACATCTCATCGAGACCGAGGGTTTCCGTTGGGGCAGATTCCGCTTCGACGACGACGGTGCGCTGACCGAGATCAAGGGGGCGCCGGATCTCGCCGTCGATCAGATTGAGCAGGCGGTGTCGAGTGGCGTTCCCTTCATGACCAACGGCTGTCCTGGTCCGGACGGCGAACCCGGTTGCACCAGGCCGTACGGCTCGTACCGTCCTTCCGAACCGATGCGCGACTATCCGTTCCAGCCAACCGACGACGACCTGGCAATCATCCGCTCCGAGCTTGCCATCCACGAGGTCTATGACTGGGCCGAGTGATCACGGTCAGCCGATCATCGTAGTCGGTTCCGACCCGCTGACCGCGAGAAACGTTCGTAAGGCGGCGGATGGCCTTGGGTTGGCGGTCAGTGAGGTCGGTGCCCTCGACCACGTCGACGATCATCCATCCGCCGTTGTCATGAGCCTCGGACCCGAGGGCGCGCTCGACGTCGTCGCCTCTGCCAAACAGCGCTGGCCCAAGGCAATGGTCGTTGGATGCCTGCCGGTCCCTGATGCCAAGTTGTGGGAGGAGGCCGAGAACGCCGGCTGCGATGCGGTAACCACCAGAGGCGCCATCGGCAAGATGCTCGTTGCTCGCCTCCCCGCCTGGCTGGCCGAACCGGGCGGTCCTCGCCTGCGCCTCTTCGCTATGGGTGACATCGCAGGCCGACTTGGTCTGGTAGCCCGCCTCGCAGACACTCCCCTCGGCCCGATAGCCGTCTACCACCTGGCCGGCGAGGTTCTGGTCATCGACGACGCTTGCTCCCACGCCGGAGCCAAACTATCAGAAGGCGAGATCAGCCTCGAAGACGGCGCAGTCACCTGCCCAGAACACGGCAGCCGCTTCGATACCCGAACCGGAGACCGGGTGCGAGGCCCAGCCGACGACCCCATCCGAACCCACCGCGTGATCATCCAAGACGGCGTGGCCTATGTGGGTTTGGACTAGGAAAGCCAAGGATCGCTCAGCCGCCCTCGACCAGGCGCAGACCCAACTGGGTGAGGACGGTGCGAAGATCGGAATCAGTGACGCTGAGCGGACCCTCCCGGGCGTCGCCGAGTTGGGCAGGTTCAAAGATCGCCCAGTTGTGAATGTCGTCGCCGAGGCGAGAACGGTGGCGGATTCGAGCGTGGGCTGGTTCGCCGGCAGGGCTAGCGCACTCGTACACGAATCTGGAGATCTCCTGAGTAAAGCCCCGTGGTGCATTCAGGCGGATCGTGGCACCATCCAAATCGTCGAGGCCGTAGTGGAAGAGGCGAACAGCGAGCTTGGTGCGGAGATACTCGACGGAGCGGCTGTGGCCTACGTCGGCATATTCGCCGACGACGGTGGCAGTGCCAACTGCTCGATTCCTCAACCAGCTACTGGGGACCAACCCGGAGAACTGGTGAGGTAGAGATCATCGGTCGGGCATGTCTCGATTGGTTCGGCAAGGATGGCGGGGTCAGGGCGGAACGATGCCAAGGTTTCGAGGAATACGCCCAGCCGCTCAGAACTGGCGTACAGCACCCGGTACTGGCCCTGTGGGTCGTCGTACCGGTTCCCGAAGGTGCCATCGTCACCGGCGTATGCCCAGTCAGGCCACAGCCATACGCCGTTCCGGCGTCCCAGTCGGTGGAGCCGTCCGGGCGCCCGAACGGACTGCAGGTCACAGATCATCCTCCAGCGACGAATGCGCGAGCGGCCGCCGCCACAGCAGGACCGACCTCGTAAATGTCGCCTTCTCGCAGCAGTCGTGCTGGGGAATGGTCGTCTAGCTGCGGGTTCAGGCCTTGGAACCAGGCCTGGGCGGTCGCCGGGTCGTCGACGTCGGCGATTGTGCCGGCGATTTGGAGAGCTAGTCGCAGACGTTGCTGCGTTTGTTGACCGGGCAGACGGTTGGCGTCGGCCCACTGGTGCACGGCCCGGGTCTCTTGGACACCACCGACGTAGGCAACCAGCCGTGCGCCAAGCAAGTCTCGCAACTCCTTCACAACGGTTGCGAACCCGGCTCTCATCGCGTGGGCGTGCGCCGACAAATCCGGACGAGGGGCAGATACCACACTCATTGCACGCACCTTTCTACATCTAGTTCACACTATAGATCACTGGACGATCACATGCTAGTCCCGAATGCTCACATCTCCGGAAGGATCAGTCAAGACGGCCTGGCGTTCGCGACCCTTGGCGAGTCGCCGCGCTCAGGGTGGTTTGCCGGTGGTGGTGTAGGTGTGGCCTAGTTTTGTGGTCCATTGGTGGTCGCCGTTGGGTAGGCGGCGATAGGTCCATCCGTCCCGGTGTTTGATTGTGTGGTCGTGGCGACACAACGGGCCAAGATTATCGACTGTGGTGGGCCCGCCTTCTGCCCAGGCGGCTCGGTGGTCGAGGTCGCTTTCGACTGCTGGCATGCGACATCCAGGGAACACACAGGTCCGATTGCGGGCCTGCACGTGACGGCGTTGGCTGGCGGTCGGTCGACGCCGAGTCGTCCCGTTGTGCAACAGCTGACCCGAGTCGGGATCAGTGACCGTGTACCGCCACTCAGCAGAATCTTGTTGTTGGGTGACTTGGCGAGCGATGTCGGCGATGACCGGCCCGTATCCTGCCAACTCTCCCGGATGGTCAGCGAGACGAGCCAGGGTTTCGAGGTCGACGTGGATGTCGACTACTGCTCGACCGGCGGAGGCTCTGGTTGGGGTGCCTTCTAGGAGGTCGACGAATACGTCGGCTCTTAGCTGGTCCATAGTGCGAGGTTCACTTGCTGTTTTCAGAGACCGGGCCAGAGCGCCGATCCGCCGGGTAATGGCCACAGCGCGGTCTGGGGCGAGATCGTAGGCGAACAGGTTGGCAGTACCAGACTCGGTCGGCTGGCACACCACCCGCCGACCCTCAACCGCGTCTTCGTAACGTTGTTGGGCCTCATCGGGGTCGGCTTCGATACAAAGCTTCGCCACCCTGGCTTTGAGTTGGCCGGTCGTTAACCGGACCGCGTCATCGATGATGCGGTCCACGACCGCCCGGGCAGCACCCTCAGAAAGGTGGGCGGTGCCATGAGCGATCGTCTTGGCCCTACGCAGGTCGATGTCACCGGACCCCAGCGCCTCGCACACTGCGGGTAGACGCTGCTTGAGATCGACCGCCAAGGCCAGCTCTGTGTCGGCGGCCCGGCGGGTCAAACACAGGGCAACGCGGATCTCGGCCGCAGCGGCTTCGTCCGCCAACTCGGGGTCGTCGTCGAGTTCACTCATGTGGTCTGAGATCGACGCCATCGCCTCGTACACTTGGGCGTTGAAATGCGACGCCATACGCTGCTGCGCTCGCAACACGATCACCCGGTGATAGCCGGAGAGCCCGTCGAGGTCGATCGCGGACAGAAACGCGGCCAAAGCTGGTCCGGGTTCCATCTCATCGAGACCCGCCGGAATCACCCCCGAATGCGACCTAACTCTGCTATCGAACATACGTTCGACACTACCACACCCCCACGACACAAAACAGGGCCCTACCAGGACATTCTCAACCCCACACCGGTTCGTCGAGGTCACGATGCCTGGCAACAAAATCAAGCCGGCCGAGGATGTTGACCGTGGGAGCAACCTGGCCAGATTCGTAGGACGAGAGGCGCGAGGCCGACGTTCCGATCATCGGAGCGAGTTCTCGCAGGCTTAAACCAAGGGCCAATCGGACCGCCCGAATCCGCTCGGCGAACAGAGCGTCGGTGCCAAAATGCTCGCCCCACGAGGAAATCTGTTGGACGGCTCGGGCGCACGGCCCCCAGGGACTGGCGCGAATAGCCGCGGTCAGGCGCCTCCAGTCCGAAACCATCCCGCGCTCCACCACGGTGAGAATGGTCTCGAAAGGCCAGTCGTCTGGATCGGCAGTCGGATCGACGTCGACATTGCGAAAGAGAACGGTCATCCGACGATCTCCCGAGCCAGATCCGCGACAGCGCCACGCACGATCGCCCAATCGTGCCATCGTTCGTCCAGTCCCTTGTAGCTCGCCAGCTCTTCGGTGGTTCGGAAGTCGCGAGGCTGCGGATCGGCGAGTTGGCGGACAAGCTGGCTCGCGACCGCCTCAGGTCGCTCGTTCAGATCGCCGTAGTACTCGTCGATGGCGCGCAACGCCAGGGCCGCCGGTTCGAGTCCGATGTGATCGGTCAGAGCGGCGAGATCGAGGTAGTCACGGGTTTGGTTGCGGGTCAGTGCCAGCCACGCCTTGATACGGAGGATCTCCACGGCCGTGGGAACAACCAGGCCCTCTCCACCCACGCTGATCTCCTCGGTCTCGAGCGGGCGCCGACGGATCAGCTGCCGAATACCTGTCTCTATGCCTCCGAGCGAGCCGAGAACAATCTTGCCGGGCTGAGCCCGCGCCAGCGACCAGTCCCCGAGGGCTTCGAGATGCTCGAGAATCGAGTCGAAACGGTCCTCCAAATCTGCAACCACGTGACCATGGTCGAGTGACTGGCGGTGCCCGGCGTGCAACGCTGCCGCAGAACCCCCCACCAGCACGGCGCCCGGAACAATCTGCTGGAGCTCTGCCGCCCTGACCAGCACATCGTCGAGACTCGGATCGCCGCGAGTGATCATGAACACGATGTTATCGCATATGATAACACGCGACTCAGACAAGAGCCCATGTTCGTCGGCGATGATGCCAAAATGATCCTGGGAGCGACGACATGGGTCATCATCGACACATCTTCACCGACAGGCGCCACGCCGGGCGGATGCTGGCCGAAGCGTTGAGCGAACTTGGATCTGAGGACCACGTTGTGCTCGGATTGCCTCGCGGGGGAATTCCAGTTGCCTTTGAGGTGGCAGTCGCTCTTGGCTGCCCGCTAGATGTTGTGCTGGTCAGGAAGCTCGGGGTTCCCGGACGGCATGAGCTGGCGATGGGGGCAATCGGCGAAGGAGACATTGTGGTATCCGAGCCGAGCGTCATCGAGGCCGCCCATGTTCATGACGAACAGTTCGCCGCCATCGAAAGACAGCAGCGCGACGAGCTGGGACGGCGCGCCCGTCTGTACCGAGCCCAACACCCCAGACTGTCGCTCGAGGGCAAACAAACGATCATCGTCGATGACGGGATGGCGACCGGCTCCACTGCCAGGGCAGCCTGCGCCGTCGTGCGGGCGGCCGGGGCCGGCTCGATCCTCTTGGCTGTGCCGGTCGCACCTTCCGGCACCATTCGGGCGCTCAGGCAAGAGGCAGATGATGTGATCGCCCTGGCTACGCCCCACCCCTTTCGGGCGGTCGGGTACTTCTACGGGTCCTTCTCCCAAACCCCAGACCGGGAAGTGATCGAACTGCTCGACGAAAGCGCCGAACGCTTCTGACCTGATCTGGCCCACTACCTGAAGTCAGACGACCGCTATGCCTGCGAAGCTTGTCAGCTCTGCTCCCAGATCGTCCGGACCGCGTCGTCGGCAAGGCCCTGCCCCGCCTCTTCGTACAAATTTCGGGCCACGTCGACGCCGGCATCCTGTAGCTCGAGAACTTGGTCTGGGTATCTGGCGATGGACGCTATCCGGACCTTCGGCAGAAACTCCCTCGCTCGTTCGACGCCCGCTACGTTCGACAGGTGATTGTCCATGGCGACAACGACGAGCTCCACGTCTTGCCTCAATCGGAGGCGTTCCCAAAAGTCGCGATCGAGGGCGTTCCCGCGGACCACATTGCGTCCCTGACTTTGGTGCATTTCGGCGACCTCGGCGCTGCGGTCCACTCCAACCACAACACTGCCCCGACGTTCTACCAGCTCGTCAAACGCACCCACCCCGATCCGGCCCATGCCAAAGACGATGGCTCGGGCATACCCACATTCAATGATTGCGTCGTCTTCGAGCAGCGGCTGCCGTTCCAGGCGCGCCAACCGCTCCGCAAGCGGTCCCGCCAGCCGCTGCCGAGCACCATTGGCCGCCGCAGCCAAGACGAACGATGCGGCCACCGCGACGGCTATCACCGAAACCCATTCCTGATCCAGGAGTCCGTTGGCCAGGCTGGCCGCGGCGACGATGAGCCCGAACTCGCTGTACGTGGACAAATTCAGAGAAGACTGGAGGGCGGTGCGACTTCTGAGGCGGAATCGGGTGAACAAGTAGAAAAAGAGAACGCTCTTGAGCGGAAGGAGCATCATCAGCAACACCACAGCACCAATGGCGCCGAGAGGCGGCGTGCCCGCCAGCCCAATCGAGAGAAAGAAACCGACCAGAAAGAAGTCCTTGAAGTCGAGCAGCCGGTCGGCCATCTCGCCTGCCCGCGGATGCGAGGACACCACGATGCCGGCGATCAGCGCGCCAAGTTCCGGTTTCAGACCCACGAGATCAAAGCCTGCTGCGCCAACCCCAACGGCGAAAGTAAACCCGAGCAGGACGAGCAGCTCGCCATGTCCGCTTCGTGAGACGAGCCACCCGAACACTGGTCGCAGCCCCAGGACGACAAGAACCATGGGGAGGGCCCAGAGCGATGGCAGCTCTCGAGCCAGTAGTGCGAGGAATGTGACGGCAAATACATCCTGAACGACCAGAACGCCCACCGAGACTCTCCCCGACAGGGACCCAGACTCGTCCATCGCATCGAGAATCTTGACCGCGAAGACCGTGCTCGAGAACGAGAACGCAAAACCCAGCAGCAGGGCAAGCCCCAAATCGAGATCAGAGACCATTGGGAATCCCAGCACACCGATACCGAGCAGCGCAGCCGCCACCACAGCTGAGATGACGACTACTCCGGCAGTCGCGGTCCCCCACACCTCCGGACGGACCAGGGAACCGATCTTGAGCTTTAGGCCGATGCCGAACAGCAGCAGGTAGACGCCGATCTCGCCGATGGCCGCGATCGTCTCGCTGGACTCAAAACCGGCCGCGCTCAGTGCGAACCCGGCAATCAGGTAGCCGACGAGAGCAGGCAGTTGTAGGCGCGACGCAGCGAATCCAAAAACGAAAGCGACCACAACCAAGGCAAGATCCATAGAAGGCCACGTTACCCTGCCATCTCATCAGTCCTTTCAGATCTGGGTGGGGAGCACCCTTCGGACGTAGGCGTCGAAATGGGGGATGGCGAACTCCACCCAGCCGTAGCGAGGCGCATAGATCACGCCTTCGGCGATGAGTCGATCGCGGAACGCAGCCACCTGAGGCGTCGACTTGCCCGCTGCCTCAGCTACTTCACCCGACCTGTGCGGACCTGCGCCAAGCGATGCAAGGGCCTGGACGTAGGCGACCTCCGAAGCCGGGATACGAGCGATCCGGGCAGCGAAGAACGAGGAATCCAGCGCGTGGTTGGCGTTGGGCGCTGCTCTGGCGACGTCAGCCGCCGAGATCGGACCATCGCTCGCGGCGTTCCACGTGTGGTACGCCCAGGTCTGGACGAAAAAGGGGAACCCGTCAGAGCGGTCGACGATCTTCTCGGTCGCTTCCGACGACCACGAAACTCCGATCTCCTCTGCGGGCTCGACGATCGCCTGCACCACCTGATCGGGGGTGAGAGGTCCGAGATCGGCGACGGTGAACATCCGCTCTGCGTATGTGACCGCTTTGGCGACTTCACCAACCAAGTTGGGCAGCCCGGCAAACACGCCATACAGGGGCAGCCCGTCCTGGCCGCATCGATGAACACCCGCGAGCAACCTTCGTAGATCGTGCCGGTCGAGTATCTGAGCCTCGTCTAGGGCCACCATGATCCCGAGGTCCTCATCGGCGGCCGCGGCAGCAACATCGACTACGACGTCCGCCAAGGCCTCCCGGTCGGCTCTTGGCGCCTGACGTTCAATGGCGACACCGGTGCCGACAATTGTGAGCGAAACCGACTCGATCGAGCGCAGAGCCCGGACAACTTTGGCACCACCTTCGAACTCCTCGACAATGCGCCGCGCCTGGCGCAGAATGCTTCGAATTGTGTCTTCACCACCCAGAGCTTCAACGCGGATGACCCGATACCCGAGATGCTCGGCGACGGCCGCCAGCTTGCCAAGCAACACTGTCTTGCCCAGGCCCCGCAATCCGGTGATGAGCATGTGTTGGCTGGCTCGGGCCGACCTCAAACGCTGAAGGGCGATCTCCGCAACATCGATGGTCTCGGCGCGGCCCACCAGAGACGGTGGCGGAGTCCCAGCCCCCGGAGCGTACGGATTGGCGACCGGGTCGTAGAGTTCATCTGACATGCCGCTAGTTTAGCAGTATACGCTAAACAGCAGGCAGATCGGTTGAAGCGGGCTGCCCGCTGACTGATACGGACTAGGACGGTTCCAGATTGATCCCTCGGCAGACGCCTCCCAAGTAGCGGGGTGTCAGACCGTACCGACGTCGAGGTGTTCGGCGAGCCAGTTGGCGACTGCGGTTTCGTCGAGTTCTCCGGCTGCGATTGCCACCATGGTGGAGACGGCCTCGTCGAGCGGGACGCTCAACTCGTGGCCGTTGAGTGCACAGAACATGGTCAGTGATTGCCAAGCCAGGCGCTTGTTGCCGTCCGGTAGCGGATGGTTTCGGGCGATGCGTACGACCAGGACTGCTGCCTTGTCCACGAAATCGGGATAGAACTCAACATCACCCAATCCAGCTTGGGGTGCATGCAAAGCCGAGTCGAGCAATTCCCAGCGGGCAGCCCGCGAGAGAGTCGAGGTATCGATCCCGGTGACGGCCTCGCCGATGGCGAGGGCTTCGGCCAGGGTGAGGTATCTCACTCGGCGAGACGGTTGAGGATTTCTTTGTCTCGCTTGGTCAGAGCTCTCAGGGTTGCCATGAAGTCGGCATCATCCTTGACCTGCTCGATCTCGGTTCGCAGCGCTTCGAGCATGAGGGCGTTGACACTGATCTCCCGGCCGCGAGCCACGATATCCGCCTGCTCGGCAAGGTCTTCCGGAATTCGTACCGTTGTGGTTCTTTTATCCATGCCGTCATGGTACCACGACGTCAAGCTCCCCCGTACAGGCACACACGCGCCGCCCGATCGAACTGGTCGGCGATCGCCCCCGTGACGGAAACCGGATATCATTGATGTCATGGTCGACGAGGAAACATCCGGGCAAGAAGAGCCCACGCTGTGTGCCTTTTGTGGTTTGCCGGTGTCGCCCGAGCATGACCTGATCGAACTTTCCGAGTCGAGGCTAGCTCACGTGGCATGCGTGACCAGAGAGCACCCAGAGGACCACCGAAAGTTCATCGCGTTCGAGAACGCCTACGGTCCGCCGTTCTAGCGGGTTCATTCACATTCAGCGAGAGTGCACCAGACGTGCAGGGACTGGGATGTCTCAAAGGGGATTTCGCGCACAGACAGGCGGGAGTCACCTGGACTCCAGGTGACGACGGCTGAGCCGACCTCATCGAACCAACCGAGAATGACAAGCCGGCCATCTGGTGCCCATTTCACCCCAGTCGCTTTGAGGCCGGCGGCCACCGGCATCGACGGCAGCCGGGTCCACTCCAGAGTGTTCATGTCGAGTACCCAAACGTCGAGGCGTTGGCGGGGGCCCGGCCAGGCGGGGTCCGCAAACAAAATCGAGACGTACCGACCATCAGGGCTGATTGTCTCGAAGGAGGGGCTTCCGATGTCGGTGGGCGACGCGATCCTGGTCTGCTCCCCCGTCTGCTGGTTGGTCATGAGAAATCCGTCGCCGTCCTTGCTGAGCACCCGGTCTCCAACCACTGCGTAGATGAAACCGGACTCGAATACCGGTTGGAGGTCGTCAACATCCAGGACAGCTCCGACACTCGGATCGGACCACACGACCAATCCGAGGCCAGTTTCGCCGACAAGCCTCAGATCGCAGTCAATCGGCTTCTCGGCTTTCAGTGTTGTGCCGTCCAAGCTGACTTTGGACAGCGCGCAGCGGGTGCCAGACACAAACCTCTTCACCCAGACCCCACCGATGCCAGGTGCAGGAAATCCAACTGCGATCCGTTCTGCACTCTTGGATCCACGATCGAGCGAGAACACCTCCGGTTCTTGTTCGCACTCGGTACAGGAAACGTAGACAACGGCCTCCCGACCGGCGCTCACCGACCAGAATGTGAATTCCTCGCCATCCGGCAGACCTGTCACCCTCACCTCGGTGCCTGCGTCGATGTCGATGATGGAATCATCGACCAGAAGCACCAATCCGGTCGGGCCCTCGAGTTGGTCGCCGTCCAGGAACTCGATCGGGTATCTGGCCAGGAAATCCTCGGCCTGGCTCTCGTCGAGAGGCGCAGTTGACTCAGCCGGCCGGACGGGTCCTGTTGTGGTCTCGGCCAGCGGCTCGGGTTCAGTTCGGGTGCAGCCGGCGAGGACAAGTACGAAACCAGCGAAGGCCAAGCACCCAGAAACTCTAGAAAGCCTCATCGGCCAATATTCTATCTCGCCGCCTCGCTCCTCATGCCCCCAGTTTGGCCAGCTCTTGGGTGAAGTGTTCCTTGGCGTAGGCGATGCGGTCGGCGGGTGGGGTTTCTTCCGCCTCCAGAGAGGCCCGCACCGCTTTTTGGGCCTCGTAGTCGATGTTGCGCACGCCGGCTCGGCTCTGCAACATACGCCAGGCCTTGCGGCGCTCGACGCAGAACAACACCATCTGGCGGGACAGCGCCATCGAGGTGGTCCCAGCCGGCCCGTTGTCGATCTCGATGTA
>CALCCX010000603.1 GCA_937900165.1 uncultured Acidimicrobiia bacterium
ACAGTGGATGGCTGTGGTGAGACAGAAAGTGAGAGGAATAGGTGTGGTGTTCGAGCTTCAGTGGGGTAGCATGGTGTGGATAAGAGCACTTGAAAAGAAAAAGAAAAAGAAAGTTGAAAAATTTTTTTTTTTTTTTCAAGCAGAAGACGGCATACGAGATATATCAGTGTGACTGGAGTTCAGACGTGTGCTCTTCCGATCTCACAACCCGTTTGATTCGTCGAACGTATAGTGCGGCAGAAGTTTCCATCCGTGCTCTGCGACCATTTCGACGGCAGACACGATGTAATCGAACACATCCTCGTCGATGAAGTAGTTGAAGTTGACCCGCACCCAACCCGGTTTGATCCCCTCACATCCACCGGTTATCTCGGTTTGGAACTCATGCGAGGTATCCAGGTCGATGCCAAGCAGGGTATGCCCATACGGGCCTGCACAACTGCACCCTCCCCTCGACTGAATCCCAAAAAGGTCGTTCAGGACCGCGACGACAAAATTGTGATGCAGGTACTGGGACCCGTCCTTGACAATGAAGGAAACGATTGACAAACGCTCGGCCTCCGGGTTGCCGAGCACCTCGACCGATTCATGGGCCCCCCACCTGGCGATCGCCCGCCGGATGTAGTCGTTCTCCAGCTTCTCGATCACGTCGGCGCCGACCTCATGTTTCAGTTTGAAGACCAGGCCCGCCCTGACTGCTCCAATGATCGAAGGGGTGCCTCCCTCCTCTCGGTGCTCGACGTCGGACAGATACACATGATCGGCCGGGTTGACATAGGCAACGGTGCCCCCACCGACGACGTCTGGTACAGAATTGGTGAAGAGTTCTCGCCTGGCGATCAGAACACCAGGAGTGCCAGGACCGCCGATGAACTTGTGGGGTGATATGAAGATCGCGTCCTTGTAGGCGAGCGGAGCGTCGGCGGGGGCCATATCTATGTCGACATACGGGGCGGCCGCCGCAAAATCCCAGAACGACAGGGCACCGTGACCATGGAGTAGCGTCGCTATCGCCCTGGTGTCCGAGACGATTCCGGTGACGTTCGAGGCGGCCGAAAAGCTCCCGATCCGAAGCGGTCGATCGCCGTGGGCGATCAGTTCCTTTTCGAGGATCTCGAGATCGATGTGGCCATCTCGATCTTCTGGAATGACTACGACATCGGCTATCGACTCTCGCCACGGCAGCTCGTTCGAATGATGCTCGAACGGCCCGACGAAGACCACCGGCCGCTCTTCGAGCGGAATCAACGCGGACAGTCCGTACTTGAGGTCCAGGTCTGCAGGAAGCCTGATATTCAGTATCCCGATCAGGCGGTCGATGGCTCCGGTGGCTCCTGAGCCGGCGAAGACGACCGCATAGTCGTCTCCCGCATTGCAACACCGTTTGATGATGCTCCTGGCCTCTTCTCGGAATCTGGTGGTCTGAAGCCCGGTTCCAGAGGATTCGGTGTGAGTGTTGGCGTAAAGGGGCAGGACGGCGTCCCTGACGAAGTCTTCGACGAAAGTGAGGGCTCGACCCGATGCCGTGTAGTCCGCATAGACAACCCGCCTCGGCCCGAATGGACCATCGACCACCTGGTGTTCTCCGATCACAGATCGGCGGATCAGCTCGACGAGTTCGCTCATGTCCGACATCGTATCTCGACGGGAGCCTTTGGTCGATCGTCAATGCTCAACACCCCTAGGATTCGCATATGCACAACCCTGCGCCCCATGGTCAGTCGGATCCACACGACTTCTTGGAGATCGATCGTCTCTACACCCAGGAAGAGAGGATGCTGCGCGACACGGTGCGCCGGTTCTCCTCCGACCGCATCCTGCCCAATATCGCTGATTGGTACGAGCAGGGGGCGACCCCGGTCGAACTCGCCAGAGAGATAGGAAAATTGGGCCTGCTCGGCATGCACCTCGAGGGCTACGGCTGTGCAGGTGCATCCTCGGTGGATTACGGAATCGCCTGTCTCGAGTTGGAGGCAGCGGATTCGGGCATCAGATCAATGGTGTCGGTTCAAGGATCGCTGGCGATGTTCCCGATCTGGGCGTACGGCAGCGAAGAACAAAAACAGGAATGGCTTCCTCGGATGGCTACCGGCGAAGTGATTGGCTGTTTCGGGCTGACCGAGGCCGATGCCGGATCGGATCCGAGCGGGATGCGGACCCATGCGAAACGCGACGGCGACGACTGGATCATCAACGGTTCCAAGATGTGGATCTCCAATGGGCCGTTCGCAGACATTGCAGTGGTTTGGGCAAGGACCGATGATGGAGTCAGAGGGTTCGTCATCCCGACCGATACGCCAGGTTTTTCGGCTCCCGAGATCAAGGGCAAACTCTCCTTGCGTGCATCTCGCACCAGCGAATTGGTCCTGGATGACGTGAGGGTGCCAGACGGTTTCCGTCTACCAGGGGTTTCGTCCATGCGAGGCCCGCTCTCCTGCCTTTCTGAGGCCCGTTACGGGATAGCCTGGGGCGCGATGGGGGCCGCCAGGGCCTGCTACGAGACTGCACTCGCCTACGCCAAGGAGCGGGTCCAGTTCGGCAAACCCATCGCGGGTTTCCAGCTCACTCAGGCGAAGCTGGTCGACATGATGGTGGCGATCAACCGCGGCACGCTGGTCGCCCTGCATCTCGGGAGAATGAAGGATGAGGGTCGCCTGACCCCAGAGCAAGTCTCATTCGGCAAGTTCGACAACGTTCGCAACGCCTTGGCAATCGCCAGACAAGCCCGCTCGATACTCGGCGGAAACGGGATCACCCTGGAGTACCCGGTGATGAGGCACATGGCCAATCTCGAGACCGTCTACACCTATGAGGGAACCAACGAGATCCACACCCTGATTCTCGGCCAGGCGATCACCGGACAGGCCGCCTTCAACTGAGCTTGGAGGCGAACCATTACACCTCAAAGGCCACAGCGGTTCCAAGGTGGCGAGTCCGGAGCAAACGCAATGCCATGGTGATCGCCGCTGCCGAGAAGCAGACGATCACTCCGATGAATCCGGGTACGTAGGTCCCGAGTTGATCAACCGACCACCCGAAGATGGGCGGAGCGGTGGCCAGGCCGAGCATGAAGCCGCTCAGGATGACCCCTGTCGCCTTGCCGGACAGCTCTGCGCCGACCTCCACGATTACTGAAAGCATCGCCACCGAATTCCAGCCTGACGTAGAAAGAAATATCGCGGTCGAGGCAACCCATAACAGCCAAACGCCTGCCGAACCGGCTGCCATGGTCAGGGCGGCGGCGACTATCGAGAGCAACGAAGCCATCAACATGGCACCGACGAATCGTCCGCCGCGCTCTGCGTAGATGCTCCAGCCGATACGCGACACAACCCCGAAACCTGAAGTGATACCAACGATGAGACCAGCCTCGGCGGCCGAAACACCCAACACCTCTTCGGCGTATAGAGGAAAGAAAGCGAACAACGGACTTCCCCCCAAACCCATGAAAAGGGCGAATACCGCTGTCCACCAGATCGCAGCAGGCAACTGTGTCCAACTTCTTGAGATCCCGACCTGTGAGGCCGATTCCGTTTCGTCCGCAGGCAGCACCAGCCAGGCGATGGCGAGAAACCCAAACACGATCAGCCCAACCATCACCGAAACGCTCCTCCACCCGTTCCAGACGGCAAGAGCCGGGAAGGCGACACCGGCCACGAAGCTGCCCATCTGTACGCCAGACTGCTTGACACCCGTGACCAAGCCGCGTCTGCCAGGTGGATATTCCTGGGCGATCATCTTGTTGGTCCCCGGATTCGCAAACGACTGGCCAACCGCCAGCAACAGCGCCACTGCGATCATCACCCCTAAGTTCGGCGCTATGGAAATGAACAGGAATCCGATACCGGACAAGAGAAAGGTGGTCATCATGGTGCGCCTCGCCCCAATGCGATCGGCGACGGACCCGGCAATGGGAGAGAACACGGCCCCGGTGAGCGAAAACGCGGTCACCAACAATCCGAGCTGAGCTCTGGTGATCTCCAAGTCTTCAATCACGAATGTCGCGAGGACTGCGAACAAACCATAGAACATGGTCCCGGCCGCCATGGTGCTTGGCAGGAGCGCCGAGAGCATTGGGCGAGTCAACCGGCGGTCTGGCATTGCAGCACCCTACAAGTCGTTCGGGGTTGGCTTTTCAGCAAGAAAATTTCTGTCATAGACCGTCGAATCGAACGGCCGTTTGGCGTCTTTTCATTTGAACCCGCAAGCCAGGAGGTAATAACGATGCGGAAAACCACGAAAGCCACACGGCTGGGGGCCGCGGTGCTGGTCGCCCTGCTGCTTATCCCCGCAGCAGCGGCGGCCGCCACCGAGACGGACCAACCAGACACCGACCAGGTCGACCAGGTCCGAGACGCACCCAACCCAGTCGACGTGGTCAAGGACGAAGCCCCTGAGGTCGACATCGCTCGGGACGAACCGGTCCGAGATGAACCAGTCAGAGACGAGCCCGTGCGCGACGAGCGACCGAGCGATGAACGAATCACCGATCGGCGAGTGACGGATGAGCGACCGAGCGACAAGCGGATCACCGATCGCCGCCCATGCGCCGACGATCATCGAGTGAGCGACCGTGAAGTCACGGACCACCGGCCGGTCGACTGCTGCAATGATTCTGCCCATGATCACGTGTCAGACCATTGCGACAAGGCCGATGACAAGATCGACCTCGATGACCCGGAGGTTGTCCGCAAACTCGTGCACCGCCTCATCGCAGCCCATGAATGGCAGAAGCTGTTCCGGTTGTTGGCTGCGCTCGGGATCATCTAGCAGACCGTTCTGCCAGGGACGGTGAGGAGCGGCCAGGGGTGACCGACCGAGAACTCGACCAATGGGTCGATGGGATCCGATCGAGATCGGATGCCGCCTTCCACGCCGTATACACGTCGATGGCGAACGACCTCGTGTCGTTCGCCATCGGCATGATCAGCGATCGACGAGCCGCGGAGGATGTGGTGCAACAGGCCTTTCTCGAACTCGTGAAATCGGCCCCCGAAATCCGGGGGGATGGACGATCGCTCCAGGCGTGGTTGTACAGAAGCGTGCGTTTCGGATGTCTCGACGAGTTGCGCAGACGCAAGCGCAGACCGGAGACGCCAACCGACAAGTTGCCGGAGCCAGTGTCGATTGCCGAACCGACCTCCGACCTGGAGCCAAGCCTCGAGGCGGCGCTTTCGGAGCTGAGCGAAAGGCAGAGAGTCCTGGTCGTCCTGCGCCACGTCGTCGGCCTGAGCGGCGAGGAGATCGCCAAAGTTACGAAATCAAACCGAGCAGCGGTATACGCGGCTCTTGGGAGAGCAGAACGCCGGCTCCGATCCCTGCTCGATACAGAACCGGCCAGAAAGAGCGCCATGGGAGGTGCTGCATGAGGACGATCGAATTCCCCGAACTCGAAAATATCCGAGTCGAACTTGACGAAGAATTCGTCACTCGCCAGCTCGCTGCGATCTCCGGTGCCCTCGAGTCCGTCGGCCCGCCAACCAAGCGGCACCGATTGGCTGGTTGGCGGCGATGGATGGCGTCGGTTGCCGTTGGCGCAAGCGCGCTCGTCCCGGCCGCGGCTGCTGCATCCGACTCCGCTGTACCAGGAGACGCCCTGTATTCGGTAAAACGGGTCCTCGAACCTCTGGTCCAACTCGTCAACGGCGAAGTAGTGGCAGAGCACCGAATCGAAGAGCTCGAAGTGCTCGAAGTGCTCGAACTGGACCGCGCCGATCAGGACGTGTTCGACTCACTTCTCCAGGAAGCGACGGATGCGGTGGCACGCATCGACTCTCCAACCCTGTCAGATCGATTGGACGCAATAGTTGATCGTCGCCGTGATGCGGTGAGGGATACCCAGGTGGAGCCACTTCAAGATGACCCTCAGACCCCGCCAGAGCAACGTCTGGACGATCAGCGCGGAGATCGTCCGAGGGACGCCGGTGAAAGCGAGCCAGGACGAGACGCAGCACCGCCAGGCGATGACACCCAGTCCGACACCGTCCAGGAGGAGACTCCTTCGTCGCGATCCGATGCCGACCCCACCGAGGCGGACGAGGAACAGGAGTCAGACCGCGATCAAGACACTGCGCCCCCGACCCCGGTGACCACAACGGCGCCCAACGTCGACGGCGAAGTCGACGGCGGGGAGCCTCCGACCGAAGACGTTCCGACGACCGAGCCGGAAGCCGACCCTCCGAGCGACCGTCCCTAGCGGCCGCACCTATTGATCGACTTCGATAGGTCGGGAGGCCCTAGGCTCCCCCGGTGAATCGTCGGCGGTTTCTCTCAATCAGTGCATTGGGCTTCATCACCATCGCCGCCTACGGCACTTGGTTTTATTCGTTTGGGGTCCTACTGGACCCGATCATCCTCGACACCGGCTGGACAGAGTCTTCGCTGACCACCGCCTTTGCCTTTGGACTCGCGACCGGTGGAGCGGCCTCACTACCGGCAGGTCGGGCCCTGGACAGGTTCGGAAGCCGGCCAATGTTTGTCGTGGCTGCGATCGTTTCGACCTCCGGCCTGTGGCTCGGCAGCAACGCGGAATCTGTCCTGACTTTCGGGATCTTCACCGCGCTCGCATCGGCCGCCCTGGCCTCGCTTGCCTTCTACCACATAACCCAACCGACCTCCGTTCGGATCGCCCCAGACCAGCCCGCCCAAGCCATTGCCATTCTCACGATCTACGGCGCGGTTGCTTCGACGATCTACCTCCCCGCCGCCGCCTTTCTCGTGGACAGGTATGGGTGGCGGCCAACCGTTCAGATGATGGCGACGGCCACCGGCGCCATTCTGATCATCGCGGCCGCAATTGTCCGTGAGGAAGAGCGCCCTATACGAGACCCGATGGCCCCAGGCCTCAGGGTGGCACTGGCCGACCCAGAGGTCCGCCGCTTCGCCATCGCCTGGTCGACGATGGGAGTGGCGGTAGGCATCATCCTCGTCTATCAGGTTCCACTGATGACAGACGCAGGGCTGCCACTGGCCACTGCCTCGGCGCTGGCGGGAGCGCGAGGTGCAGCTCAGATCCTGGGCCGAATCCCAATGAGCGCCATGGTCAGGCGGCTGGGATCGCGCCGTAGCCTGCGCCTCGCCTACGCAGTCACGATCGCAGGACTCGGCCTGTTGTCTCTCTCGTCCTCGGTCATCGTCGGCTCCATGTATGCGCTGGTCGCCGGTTTTGGGATCGGGGCTGCCTCTCCCCTGGCCGGGGTGTACGCAGATGAGGTGTTCGACAGGAATCGGCTGGGTATGTTCATGGGATTCCTCGGCGCGGTTGGGGCGGTGGCGGTGGCTGCCGGGCCAGCGATGGCCGGTGTTATCGCGGACGCCACTGGGACCAGGATGTGGGCGTTGGTGATCGCGGCCGTTGCCGGGACGTCGGCCTTCGTGCTGCTCAGGGCTCCTGCCCAAGACCGAGCACCGGTTCCAAGTCCGCGGATCGTCGAGTGACAACAGTTCTTCTCGGCCTTGGTGCGGCCCTGCTGATCGGATTCGCCGATTACTTTGGAAGCATGGCAGGCCGCAAGGGCCGAATCCTGGCGGTGACATTCTGGGTGTTTCTCACCGGCATCGTCGTGATCATCTCAGGGGCGGTCATTGTCGGTGGCTCGCCTTCAACCCGCGACCTGGTGCTGGGAGGAGTAGCGGGCATTGGTGGGGGCGTCGGACTGCTCATCCTCTATGCCGGATACGCCAAAACGACGATCGGAATCGTAGGACCGGTCGCAGCGGTGATCGGAGCCGTACTGCCTGTCGTCGTCGGAACATTGACCAACCGACCAAGCGGAACGGTCATCGCCGGAATCCTCGTGGGGCTCGTAGCCATTGGCCTGATCGGTATCGACCGATCGACCGAGCTTGAAGGCGGATCGTCCGCCAGGTTGGCAGCGCTCTACGGTTTTGGCGCCGGGATGGTCTTCGGCATCATGGCGACGGTGATCGGAGCGACAGATTCTTCAGCGGGCATGTGGCCAATTGTTCCGATGAGGATCACCAGCGTCCTCATTTTGGCGATCATCGGGGTCATCACCCGACAACCGCTGCTCCCAGAGCGGGCCTCTTGGCGCTACATTCCTGCGGCCGCAGCCCTGTCGGCGATTGGCATCGGTCTGTTCGCGATGTCGGCCCAGCGAAACCTCACGATCGGTGGCCTGCTCCTCCAGATGGCCTACGGGGTGACAGCCGTGCTGGCCATACTGTTCTTGGGCGAACGCGCCACCGGCCTCCAAAAGCTCGGCTTCGTAGCTGCCGTCATCTCTCTGATCCTCGTGACCCTCGGATGAGCGATTTGGCGATCGATCACGTGGTGTTCTGTGTCGATGATCTCAACGAGGCGGGCCACGAAATGGAGAAACTGACGGGGATGGCAGCAGTCCCAGGGGGCGAGCATGAGGGCAGGGGTACCTCCAACGCCATCGTGCCCCTCGGAGACGCCTACCTCGAGTTGCTGACGGTGAGCGATCCCGACCTGGCTGCCTGCAATCAATGGGGGCGATGGGCCATGGACCACTTGGGTTCGGACCTTCGTCCGCATGCCTGGTGCCTACGCACGTCTGACCTTGACGGCTTGGCAGCCGGGATCGGTCGACCGGCCGAACCAATGTCAAGAATGAGGCCAGACGGCGTCAAGCTCTCCTGGAAGCTGGCCGGCCTCGACGCCGCGACATCACCGGAAGCGTTGCCATTTTTCATCGAATGGCAGGTCAAGGGCGATGAAATGCCTGGAGTTCTGGAACCCGGCCAATCCCCCGCCACCATCGAATGGATCGAAACCGGAAGCAACGGTCTCGAAGCCCTGCTGGGGCCGCATCGTCTCCCACTCCGGTTCGTCAAAGGCTCGGGGATCCGCCAGATCGCGATCAAGTCGGACCTCGGCGAGGCAGTTTTCTAGCCACTCAGTGAACCAATGGGTTCGTTTCGACCTCGATTACTGGAGGTGTTCTCACGGGCCGAGAAACCCTGTCTGAACATTCGGTGAACAGTGTCGTTTCGCACAGGTCCCGGCCGTACGGTGCCCTGAGTACAACAAACCGAAAGGGATCCAAAATGGCCAAACGACTCGCCCTATTGATCGCGATGTTCATGGTGATCGCCGCTTGTGGCACCGACGCCGCCGACGGCACAGATGCTGGAGCGACCGAGACTACGTCAAACGAAACCCCAACCGACGAAGAAATGGTCGACGAAGAGGCCATGGACGACGAAGAAATGTCAGACGAAGAAATGGTCGACGAAGAGGCCATGGACGACGAAGAAATGTCAGACGAAGAGATGGCTGATCTGGGCGATGTCGTTGATGTCGCCGCCGCCGAGTCGGATCTCACGACGTTCATGTTGGCACTGGAGGCAGCGGGCATATTGGAGGACCTGCGAGGAGACGGTCCGTTCACCATCTTTGCTCCCTCCGATGAGGCGTTCGAGGCCTATCTCGCAGAAGCCGGCATGACCGTCGACGAGGCGTTCGGCGACATGGAAATGCTCGGCACGATCCTCGAAAACCACATCGTGGCGGCCAACGATGACTCGGCGATGGTGATGAACATGGCGGGAACGCCATTCATCAGCCTCAGCGGTCTGGAACTCGACGTGACCGTCGACGGCGATACTGTCATGGTCAACACCGCCACAGTGATCCGCTACGACCTCCAGGCCTCGAACGGCTTCATCCACGTCATCGACCAGGTGCTGGCAGGTTCCTGAACCGGCTATTCGCCAAAGCAGGGGGTGGACCGGCCCGGGTCCGCCCCCGTTGCGGCGGTAGGACTAGTGGGTGGGAAGAACCATCTGCTCGTTCATCACTTCTCGCAGGAGGTCCATGGCGGCGGTGATTTTGGGCGACGTCAGCGAGTACAGGACTCGCTGACCATCCCGCTGGGATCGCACGAGGCCCTTGTCTCGAAGAATCCCCAGGTGCTGGGACACGTTGGCCTGGCGCAAGTCGAGCATCGCGCAAATGTCGCTGACTGCCATCTCGCCGTCTCGCAACGCGTCGATGATCAACAGTCGTTTCGGATCGGCAAAGCCTTTGCACACACTGGCATGAAGACGGAGAAGCTCGTCGCGGGTTGCTGGCATGCCCGTCACTATGCCACAGACCGTGAGAGGGCGATAACTCGGGCCCACGAAAAACCCCACAATCGTTTGACGGCGCACAACCCGCCCTGCATACTCAGCGCAAGATATTCGAGTATCTGCGTACACGAATATCTTCTGTGCGAACGCTCGGCCAGGTCGCGATGTGCACAGAGCGAATCGAACAAACAGCAGAGAGGAGCACGAGTGTCCACTGACATCGTCGCCGACGAAGTCCTCGACTGCACAGGCTTGCTGTGCCCGATCCCGGTCGTCAAGACCTCAAGGGCGATCAAGGGCATAGAAGTCGGCCAAGTGTTGAAGATGATCGCCACCGATCCCGGCGCACCCCCAGACATGGAAGCCTGGTCGCGCCAGACGGGACACGATCTGATCCATCAAAACTCAGAAGACGGGCGATTCAACTTCTGGTTCCGGCGCACCAAGTAGACGTAGGAGGCGACATGGCGGCATCCCCAGATCAAATGCTCCAACAAATCACGGAGGCAGAGGCCGACGATTCGACCAGGACAAAAAGCTTGGCGTTGGTGGCGTCCAAGGGTGGCCTCGATGAGGTATATCCCATTCTCATCATGGCGTCGACGGCCGGCGCCCTCGGATGGGACACGCAAGTCTTCTGCACCTTCTACGGTCTCGACATCGTCAACAAGAAGCGAAGGTCCAAGATGAAGGTCTCGGCGCTGGGCAATGCCGCATCACCTCCGCCGATCAACGGAGTCGAGATGCGGGTTCCTGCCATCCTTGGAGTGCTCCCAGGGATGAACCGAGCGGCCACCTGGATGATGAAAAAGTGGATGAAGGACTCACGAATCCCAGACATCGAGGAGATGTGGGACATCTGCATCGAGTCCGGTGTGCAGTTCCACGCCTGCTCGACGACGATGGGCGTGATGAAAGTCGACCAGGATGACATCGTCGACGAAGCCTCCTGCCTTGGTGCCGCCGCCTTTCTCGATTTTGCGTCGCGGGCCGATCTAGCCCTCTTTGTCTGAGGCGGTAGGAAGCATCTTGGAAGACGACGAAGCGACACTCGTCTATGTGCAGACGCATGGGATAGACGAACCAACCAAGACGGCCACGCCGTTCTATCTGGCAACTGCCGCGGCGGCCATGGACATGGAAGTCTCGATCTACTTCACGATGCATGGGGCGACGTTATTGAAGAAGGGTGCCGGATCGTTGACGGTCAAGGACGGCGGAGCACCCAGATAGGAAGAGCACACGCCTACTCCAGTCACACTGACAC
>CALCCX010000604.1 GCA_937900165.1 uncultured Acidimicrobiia bacterium
TGAGAGATCATGTTGATGTATTCAGAGTGATGCAGTCAAGGGTAGGGTGTATAGCGAGAGTAGTAGTATGAGAACTAGGCTGTATGATGATGGTCTTGGAGTAAGAAGGCGGATTACTGATGCGTTTTTTTTTTTTGATTTTTTTTATTTTTTTTTTTTATTAATTTTTTTTTTTTTTTTCAAGCAGAAGACGGCATACGAGATATATCAGTGTGACTGGAGTTCAGACGTGTGCTCTTCCGATCTCTCATGAACACGGGTGCCGAAGAATACTCGACTATTACGAACGTCCTCGTGAAGTGAGGCCCAACGTTATGAACGTGGATAACTGCGTATCCAACAACAACCCCGAATCCGTCCGTGAGAGTGCGGAGGTTGCTTTCTAGTTCACTCGCGGTTGTTCCGTCCTCCGCCAGCGGAGACCCCCGAAGCCAGGCCGACAAGGCCCGGTTCGGTCCAGCACCAACCAAGGAGTCAAGTCCTTCGACCACTACGGAAGGTGGCGGATACTCCTGGGCCAAGGCCCCACGTACAGGACTGACCATAGCCATGAACGCGAAGGTGCAAACCAAGTGCTTGACAGTCATACCGTTCCCATATTTATGAAGATGGAGCCTCAACGTAGGAGACGGACCAAGTCCCCGACCAACAAGTAGGCACTAAGCAACAACATCCAGAAGAGAAAGGCACTCGGCGACGGGGCCATGCCGTACTTGGCGCCCATCGCCTTTCGAAGCGGATATGTCGCCCATTGGTTAACGGCAATCAGCGCAGTGTCAGCGACGGCCAGGTAATAGTCAATGCTCGGAGAATCGATGAATGACAGATAGATCCGCCCGATCCAACAAATCACGAGAATAATGCAACGCAGCCATATCCAAGGTGTCTCTCGAGCGGAATCCTGTCGATCAGCATATCGTACCATCGGATCAATTCGGTTCGCCTCGATAGCCAGTTCCGCCCAATAGCCTGGCAACCAATGGGCTGCCTACCAGCATCTTTGGGACTGTGGCAGACGCTCCGACTCCGAAACTCACCGATACGCTGTTGACGCCCTCGCTAGGTCTCAGTGGTTCGACACCCACGGCTCCCCCGACAAGATACGGGCCAGCATTCACCATGCCACCTAGCAAAGTCCCGCTAGCATCTCGCCCCGGCGCCGTGTAGGTGGCATCTACCGTCACACCGAATGTGAGTCCTCCTATGCCTGTGACGTTGACTCCGCCGGTTCCTACAGATGCACCGATCGGTCCTCCCCAAACAGTGACGCTGTAATCGATTCGGCCAGGATCCACTGAAAGAAGTTTCTCTCCGACAGAGGTTGAGGTTGAACCTGGCGCTCTCGAGAGTCTTGCGTCGGCAACACTTGTTGTACCGCCCGTGAAGAAGTCCACGACACGCCCCACCAATGCTTTGAAGCGACCGTGCTCCTCGCCCAACCGCGGACAGGTGGGATCATCAGGGTCCGGGCATAGCCCGAACGGATCGTTGAACGCGACAGGGTTGTTCCCGGCGTACGCGTAGAGATTCACCCCGCCCGCCAGCCCGATGGGATCCTGGGTCAGAAGGGTCCCGTCTGTGAATCATAGCACCTATTCCGCAGGCTCTTTGTGCACATGAAGGGTTCTTCTTGAGCCGATGGCGGCCTTGACCTGTATACCAACAGATGATATCTTATGGTATCAATGCAGCAGGGAGCCCAGCATGGCCAAGAATACCAGCATCACCATCGGTGACCACCTCGAGGGCTTCATCAGTAGCCAGATCGACGCAGGCCGCTACGGCAACGTGAGCGAGGTCGTTCGCGCCTCCCTGAGGCTCCTCGAGGAGCACGAGCAGAAGGTCGAAGCTCTCCGCCAAGCCCTAATCGAGGGCGAGGCCAGCGGCGACGCCGGGGCTCTCGATTTCGACGAAATCAGACGCGAGGCCCGCCAAGGCGCACGGGGTTAGCATTCCGGGAATGCCTAGAGAGCTCGTCAAAGACAAGGCGGCCGAAGCCGACCTGATCGGCATCTGGGTCTACTCCTTCGAGACCTGGAGCGAAGCTCAAGCGGAGCGTTATCTCGGCGCGTTGGAGCGTGGCATTGGCGAGCTAGCTGAAGACCCCACGCGTGGCCAGGCTCGCGACGAGTTGCGCGAGGGCTACTGGTCTAAGAGGATCGAGCATCACGTCGTCTTCTACACGTTCAATGATGCGGAAGTTCGCATCCGGCGGGTGCTCCACGAGGTCATGGACGTGGATCGCCACCTGTAGCGAGCACCGGGTCGGCTGATTGACCTAGTGAACCGTCCGGCGTTCCAGGAGACTCCATTTCTCGTGAGGATGGAGTCATGACAAGACGAAAGCCGATACACCCCGGATGTCTGGGGCGAAACGGTGGCCTACTACCGTCGTCAGCGGGCCTTGTCAATGAAAGTGAGACACCGACGGTCCAGAGTTTAGTGAGCAACCACGAGTGACATCGCCTCCTCTCGCGGTCTACTCAGCTCGGATTTGGGGGTAGCTCCATCCCTCGCCCTCTCGTGATCGGCGCTCACAGCGGATCCTACGGGGTGGCTTTCTTCCCCGCACCCGCATTCGACCGGTTTGTTGATCCAGACGGCCCGCGGCAGGGCACCTGGCGTGGGTACCCCGTGAGGAAACCGCTCGGGATGCGCCTCGTAGGCCGCAGCAAGCACCGCAGCCCGGTCGGCCAGCCGTTGGGCGCCGAGGCCGTGGTAGATCGGAAGAGCGTCGTGTAGGGAAAGAGTGTAGATCTCGGTGGTCGCCGTATCATTAAAAAAAAAAAAAAAAATGAAAAAGAAAACAAACAAAGTTTATTGTGTTTCATATGTCTGATGGCACAGACATCAGTCGCACATGACGTCACTCGCGTACGCACTAAGACAATGACACGAGACAGATGCAGCCG
>CALCCX010000605.1 GCA_937900165.1 uncultured Acidimicrobiia bacterium
AAAAATACAACGACGACAAATAGTAAAACGAGGACAGGAGTAAAGTAGGTCTGCAGTAGATAGAAAGATGAACATAAGTAAGGGAGCATGGCGAATCAGTGATAGTGAATACCAATGAAATAAGAATAAATACAATGACTCGAGATTTGATATTTTTATTCTTAGTTAGCTTTTTCTTTTTTTTTTTTTTTTCAAGCAGAAGACGGCATACGAGATATATCAGTGTGACTGGAGTTCAGACGTGTGCTCTTCCGATCTCACCCCTTGAAGGCGGCGGGCTGTTCGAGCTGGTCGATTTTCTGCATCGCCCGGATGAAGGTGTCCTGGGCGAGGTCGGCCGCCATCTCCCGGTTGCGGGTGAGCCTGACCAGGTAGTCGTAGATCGGATCGAAGTAGCGCTGGTAGAGCACCCCGAAGTGGTCGCGGTCGCCTTGCTGCGCCGCGACGACCAACTGCTCGTCGAGTTTCGGTTCCCCACTCATTCTGGCTCCGATGAACGTTAATCATCTGCTTGCCACCTACGGCGAGGGAGGGTGGCCCTGGACCACCCTCCCTTCCCTGGCTCGCCGTTTGGTGGGATCAGCCGCCGAAGGTGGCGACGTCACCGAGGCTGGTTGGCACGAAAAGCACCGTGAGGGTGACGTCGTCGTATGCCACGTCACCACTCAGCTCTTCGGCGATTGCATAGAAGGTGGACTCGCCCGCCGAAACCGGGTAGACCCGCTGTTCGGCCCAGGCACTCCGGTACCAGCCGGTTGGTGCGTTGTCCGGGATCTGGAAGAACCCGTCGAGCTGGTCATCGTCCTGCGCGGTGGCGCTGGCCGAGATCGTGAACTTGGCCAGGTCACCTGTGCCGTTGCTGTGTACGGCCCACGAGGTGGCCGAGCCCATCACGATCGCGAATCCGTCGGTGGGGGCGTTTATGGTCGCCTCACCGATTACCTCGACACCACCCGTGAGGCTCGCTGAGTTGGTCTCAACTGAGAAAGCCACGCCGCTGGTCAGCTCGTTCGCGTCGAGGCCGTCGACCTGGTCGGCGTTGACGCTGGGGGCGGTAGCCGGATCGTTGCCTGAGAGGCGGTACATGAATGTGCCCATCTGCGCCCTGGTCACGTTGTCGCTCGGGCAGTAGTTGCCGGAGGCGTCGCATCCGACCGAAACGCCACTGGTGCTCATGTAGGTGATCCCGTCGATATGGACGGACGCGTCGTCGACGTCGTTGAAGACGTTGTTGGCGTAGGCGGCCAATGGGATGGCCATGAGGGCAACCGTGGCTCCTATGGTGGCGATCCGGAGGCGGATGTTGCTCGTACGCATTGTGTGTCCTTCTCTCTCTGTGGCCCGCTTCGTGCGGTGCCTTCAAGAGACAGACAGGTGGCGCCGGGATGTCTTACACCGAATCGGCGAGTTTCTCTGGAATTCGTTTCAGCCGAGTTCTGATCGGATTGGCGGAAATTCAATCCCAGCCGAGTTCGTGGAGGCGTTCGTCGTCGATACCCATGTGGTGGGCCATCTCGTGGAGCACCGTGGTCCTGATCTCTGCACGCAGATCGTGCTCGCGCAGACCCATGGCCAGGTGGGGTTCCATGAAGATCGTGATGCGGTCAGGCATCACTCCGAAGTAGTCGACCCCGCGATCGGCCAGTGAGACGCCTTCGTACAAGCCGAGCAGCGTCCCGTGTGGCGCCTGCTCGCGGGTTGGACGGTTCTCGACGACAACTGCGACGTTGTCGATCTTGGCGGCTATGTCCGGCGGCAGCTCGTCGAGAGCGGCATCTACCAGCTCCTCGAATTCCGTCCTGGTCACGTCTTGGAGTTCTGTTCGCTTGAGTCGTAGATGCAGAACTCGTTGCCTTGCGGGTCGGCCATCACGGTCCAGGTCGGGAAATTTCCCTCCTGCTGATCGCGGATGATCGAGCCGCCCATCTCCACGATCTCTTGCGCGAAAGCCTCGCGGTTGTTGACATGAACATCCATGTGCAACCGGTTCTTCGTTTCCTTGGCCTCCTGCACCTGTTGGAACGCGAGGCGCGGTCCACTCTCGCCGATCTTGCCAAGGTATGCGTACGGTGTCTCGTGGTAGACCACGTCGAGTTCGAGCAACGCCGACCAGAACGCCACCGACGCATCGAGATCGACCGTGTCATGCATGATCGAGGTCACTGTGGGTTGGCTCATATCCCCGATTCTATTGCCGGCCTGACCCTGGTGGGTCTCGATCAACAGCCCTGGGTGTGGTCGAGTTCCGTATCCTGAGGACGTTTCACTTCTCTTGTTGTCCTAGCCAGCACCTTTTGGCCTATGTTTGTCCCAGGAAGGAGTCGATTTGGCCCAACGCGGCTACAGCGATTTTGATCTTTCTATATCGGATCTTGGCGACGGTCGATATCGCGTTCGGGTACTCAGCTCGCCCTCAGGCCAGGCGGGCGGTGAGTTCACTCTCCCGTTTTCTGAACTCGAGATGGAGAATTTCTTACTCCGCATTGGCCGACCGCGCCGCGGTGTACGCCGGCTCGAATCCCCCGAAGCCGAGGCGGCCCGCACCTTTGGCCGGCGGTTGTGCGAAGAGGTGTTCAGCGGTGACATTGGTGTCGCCTGGCAACGCAGCCTCGACACAGCGGAGCGAAACGACCTCGGACTACGCCTCCGATTGCACCTCGGCGATGCCCCTGGGCTGGCCGAAATTCCCTGGGAATACATGTACCTTCCGACCGGGGACCGGCATCTTGTTCTGTCGACGTGGACTCCGCTCGTTCGGTATCTCGATCTGCCGCGAGCCCCTCGGGCGCTGACTGTCCAGCCGCCCCTCCGGTTGCTGGCCATGATTTCCAGCCCGGCAGACTATCCCGCTCTCGACACCGAGGCCGAGTGGTCGAAACTCGACGAGAGTCTCGATCCTCTCGAAGCCGACGGAATGGTCGAGGTAACCAGGCTCGAACGAGCAACCCTCCAGTCGTTGCAGCGGGCGTTGCGCCGCGAGGAATATCACATCTTTCACTTCATGGGCCATGGTGGCTTCGACGAGCAGTCCTCAGACGGCGTGCTCGTGCTGGAAAACGATGACGGGGGGTCACGGCAAGTAACCGGTCGTGAACTCGGCACGATCCTGACCGACGCTCGGTCGGTTCGTTTGGCGGTGCTCAACTCGTGCGAGGGAGCGAGATCGTCTGGCGCCGATCCTTTCGGGGGTACTGCTCCGACCTTGGTGAGGGGCGGGATCCCGGCTGTGGTCGCCATGCAGTTCGAGATCTCCGATGAAGCCGCAATCGTGTTCGCCCACGAGTTGTATTCGGCCATCGCTGACGGCTACCCGATCGATGCGGCCGTGGCGGAATCCAGACGCGCCATCTTTGGAGCCGGTAACGACGTGGAGTGGGGAACTCCTGTGCTCTACATGCGTTCGGACGATGGCCGGCTCTTTGATTTCGAGTTATCTGAGCCCCGTGAGACGCCCTCTGGTGCTGCACAAGCAGCCGATGCAGTGGACACCCTCGACCGGGACGACTCGTCAGGCGACGTCGAAGAAGTAGATGACGATTCCGAACTTTCACCGGACCCTGGACCAGGCCTGGAGGATCCGCCCCTCGAAGTGGAGGCGCAGACTGAAATCGAAGAGTCTCGGGCTGAGGCCGAGCCGGTCGAAGAGGTAGCGACGGACGATTCCCCCGAAGTCTCAGGGGACGAATCAGAGACCAGGACCGAAGCGCCAGTCGTTGTCGATATCCCGCAGCGAACGCTTGAGGACGAGATTGCGGCTGCCCGCGCCACCCCTTGGGTCGGGCCCACGGACGATGAGGCAGAAGTCCAGCCGGCCACCGACGATGGGCGCCGTTTTGTAGCCCTACAGGACCCGGTAGATCCAGTTGATCTCTCGACGACAGTGGAGATCGACCTGGACGGCGAACAGGCGTCGGCTGAGCCATCAACGGAGGTGCTGCGAGACCCTCCGGTCGAAACTGGAGGGGGCACTGATGCGAGTGTGGACCGCGACTCTGGGCCCCGCCGCAATACCGTTATCGGGTTTTCGGCGGTTGCTCTCCTGGTCGTAGTGCTCGCTCTGATTGCCTTGACGAGGGGTGACGACGGCCCCGACGACGACTTGCAGATTGGAGACAGCGCGACCGTCGCCGTTCCCAAGCCTGACGACGGCCCAGGAGACGGCTTGCAGATTGTTGACAGCGCCACTGTGGTCGCCGTTGCCAAGCCGGATGGACTGAACATCGATGGAGATCTGTCCGATTGGTCGTCGGTTTCCACGGCTTACGTTCTGCAACATGTCGTGTTCCAGAACGCCAGCAGCGAGCGCCAAGGTGATGACTCAACTGCCACGATTCGTGTGGCGTACGACGACGAAGGCCTGTATCTGGCGGTGGAGGCGGATGACGACCGATACTCACAACAAAATGTAGGGGATCAGATCTGGCGCGGCGACGCGATCGACATCAACCTCAGCACCGTGCCGCCTGAAGAAGCATCCGCTACGCCAGACACCGACGACTTCCAACTGACCATGACCCCGTCCAACGCCTCTGGGCTCGCCTCTCACGCTTGGTTCAAAGGTGTCGGAGCGGAGACCTTCCAGGGTGCCGAAACGGATCGTCCCATCATGCTGGCGGCCCGACCGGAAACCCCCGAAGACGCATACACGCTCGAAGCGTTCATCCCATGGGGAGTGTTCGAGTTGGACGGGCAACAGATCGGAAGAGCACACGTCTGAACTCCAGTCACACTGATATATCTCGTATGCCGTCTTCTGCTTGAAAAAAAAAAAAACACCACACACCCCCCCACCCCCCCCCCCCATCCCCCCCCCCCCACCTCCATGTCCACCACCATCTACTGCTACGACA
>CALCCX010000606.1 GCA_937900165.1 uncultured Acidimicrobiia bacterium
CTTCCCCTACCCGACGCTCTTCCGATCTAACAAACGCCGCGTCCTTGAAATGCAGGGGGATGTCGAGAGACACGCCAGGGCCGCCCCGCTTCTTGGCCGATGGGATGATCGACTTGCCTCCCCCGCACGCCTCGCGCAGCGGCGCCCCGAATTTTGGATGAAGGAAAGCTGCAACATGTTCGAGTTCGCCGCCGACTCCGACGATGCCGCCCTTTCCATAGCTGTGCACCGGCCCACCGTCGAGCAACCCAACCGCGGCCGTGGCCAGGTCATGTGACAGTTCAACGCCGGCCTCAATGAGGTCGGACAAGTCTTCGACGTAGGTTCCGGCGTGTGGGTTGGTCAGGACCGCCGCCCGAATCACCCGGCGAATCGGTGGGTCAACCCGGCGCCCGGCCTCGCGTCGCAACTCGTCGACGATGGTCACGCATTTTCGAATCTCCACGCACTCGCCTCCAGAAGCAGACGCTCCGAGCATACGCGAGTCGAGGTCCGCGCTCACCTGGGGTCCTGGCGTAACCTGGCGACATGGTTGCCGACTACCACCGACCGCACAGTCTCGAGCGGGCGCTCGAGCTCCTCACCGACAACCGCCTGACAGTTCTTGCCGGTGGAACGGATTTCTATCCGGCTCGGGTCGGGGTGGCGATCAGCGAGCCAATCCTCGACATCAGCGCCGTTCGGGGGATGCGCGCCATCGAGCGTAGGGGCGATCATTGGCGGATCGGAGCCCTCGCCACCTGGACCGACCTCATCGAGGCAGACCTGCCAAGTGGCTTTCACGGTTTGCAGATGGCCGCTAGCCAGGTGGGTGGGGTTCAGATCCAGAACACGGGAACCGTCGCCGGTAACCTGGTAAACGCTTCGCCTGCCGCGGACGGAGTGCCTCCCCTGCTCACCCTCGACACCTCGGTCGAGCTTCGCTCCCGGGAAGGAACACGGCGGCTTTCACTTCCAGAATTCCTCACGGGTTACCGGCAGACTGCTCTCGAACAGGGCGAGTTGCTCATCGCCATCCTGGTACCGGCCACCGCCGAAGGTGCCACGTCGGCGTTCCTCAAGCTCGGCGCCCGCAGCCATCTGGTGATCTCGATCGTCATGGTGTCCGTCGTGCTCCAGATCGCCGGGGGGGAGATCGTCGATGCCAGGGTCTCCATCGGCGCCTGCTCACCGGTGGCCGTGCGGCTGACCGACCTGGAAGTAGAGCTCATCGGCCAGCCCGCTGATCGTTCCGCAGCCGACATCGTCTCCAGCGATCAACTCGATGTTCTCTCCCCGATCGACGACGTGCGGGCGACCGCCGACTACCGGCGTCATGCCGCCCACGTCATGGTCAGACGGGCCATCGCGGGATGCGTCAAATGACCGCGACGTTCCAGGTCAACGGCACCCAAGTCGAAGCAAGCTCCGATGGAAAACGGCTGTCGCAGATCTTGCGGAAGGACCTCGGGCTGACCGGAACCAAGGTCGGCTGTGACGCAGGCGACTGCGGAGCCTGCACCGTTCTACTGGACGACGAACCCGTCAACTCGTGTCTGATCGCCGCGGGACAGGTCGACGGCAAAGCCATCACAACAGTCGAGGGACTCGCATCGTACGGGACCCTTACGGCCCTGCAACGGTCCTTCCTGCATCACGGCGCAGCCCAGTGCGGCATCTGCACTCCGGGCATGCTCATGGCGGGTACGGCCCTGCTGGAAAGGAACCACTCCCCAACCGAGTCTGAGGTTGTCGACGCGCTCGGCGGCGTGTTGTGTCGCTGCACAGGATATCGCCGAATCATCGAAGCGGTGGTTGCCGGACACGCTTCCGCCGACTCGCCACCTGAGGCACCGGTCGGCAAGGCCGTTGGAACGAGCGTTATCCGCATCGACGGCGAGGCCAAGGTGCTGGGAATCGACGACTTCGGTGCAGACGAGGCTCCCGAAAATGTCCTCGTTTGCAGGGTGGTGCGCTCACCTCATCACCGCGCCTCATTCGACTTCGGCGATCTCGAAGGCTTCGCCGCCAGACCTGGCATCGAGCTGGTGCTGACCGCGGCAGATATTCCGGGACGCAACCTGTTCGGCGTCATCCCGGCGATGGCCGACCAGCCAGTGTTGGCCGACCGTGAGGCAAGGTTCCGGGGCGAAGCCGTTGCCCTCGTGATCGGAGAGTCGACCGCGATCGAAGGGTTTGATCCTTCCGAGTTTCCGATCAGCTGGGAACCGCTGGCCGAGATCATGGACCCGGAGTTGGCAACCCGACCAGGCGCCGAGTCGATCCATCCGCACCGCGACGACAACGTACTCATCCGGGGAATGGTCCGCCGGGGTGACCCGACTACCGCCCTGGCCAAGGCAGACCATGTCGTCGAAGGGACTTTCCAGACCTCATTCGTCGAGCACGCCTACATCGAGCCTGAGGCCGGATACGCCGTCCGGGTCGGTGACCGGGTCGACGTCTACGCACCAACTCAAAGCCCATACATGGATCGAACGGACGTCGCTGCCATCCTCGGCATTGAGCCAGAGCAGGTGCGCATCGTTCCAAGCGCGGTCGGTGGGGGGTTCGGCGGCAAGCTCGATCTGTCCTTCCAGCCGTATGTCGCTCTCGCTGCCTGGAAGCTGAACCGGCCGGTCCGGATCACCTACACCCGACCGGAGTCGATGATGTCGACCACCAAACGCCACCCCGCCCGGATGCATGTGCAGATCGGAGCAACCTCGGACGGGCGGCTGACCAGCATGGATTTCAATGGCACATTCGACACAGGCGCTTACGCCTCATGGGGACCGACTGTCGCCAACCGGGTCCCGATCCATGCGAGTGGACCATATGTCTACGACGGGTACGTCGCCGAGAGCGTCGCCGTACATACGAACGCTCCTCCCTCTGGTGCCTTCCGAGGTTTTGGTGTGCCCCAGGCAGCGATCGCCCAGGAGTGTTTGTTCGACGAGTTGGCAGAGGCGGTCGGGGTCGATCGTCTCCGGTTCCGTATCGACAATGCGCTGACGGCCGGAGTACCGACCGTGACCGGGCAGGTGTTTGAGTCAGGCGTCGGCTTCAGAGAGTGCCTCGAAGCCCTCGTACCCCATTGGAATCGAGCCCTCGCCGAGGCGGGCGAAAGCCCTCGTGCGAGAGGGGTAGGCGTAGCCGGGGTCTGGTACGGGTGCGGCAACACCGCGCTGGCCAATCCGTCAACGATCCTGATCGGCCTGAGACCCGACGGCCGGGTCGTGTTGCACCAGGGAGCGGTTGATATCGGTCAGGGCTCGAATACCGTGATCACCCAGATCGTGGCCGACGCCGTCGGGATCCACATGTCTCACATCATCACGTTGGGTGCGGATACCGATACGACCCCAGACGCCGGCAAGACCTCTGCCTCTCGCCAGACCTACGTTACCGGCAACGCTGCCTACCTGGCAGGAAGGTCCCTGCGATCAGAACTGCTGAGGCTCGCCGGTGCATCCAACTCAGCCCACCTGGAACTCGGCGAAGGAGTCTTGGGTATCAACGACGAGGGCAGGACCCGCACAATTGACCTTGGCGAGATAGGCACCGACCGCTTCGGATTCGTGGCCGCTGCCGAGGAATCGTACGACCCGCCGACCACCTCACTGGACGAAAACGGCCAGGGGTCGCCGTACGCGGTCTACGGGTTCGGGGCTCAGATGGCCGAGGTCGAAGTCGATTTGGAGCTCGGCACGGTCGAGGTCTTGCGAATGACCGCGGCCCATGACGTCGGGCGGGCGGTCAACCCTGCTCTAGTCGAGGGCCAGATCGAGGGTGGAGTTGCCCAGGGCATCGGGATGGCGCTGATGGAGGAGTGGGTGCCCGGCCGCAGCGAGAACCTCCACGACTATCTGATCCCCACCATCGGCGACGTACCGGAGATAATTTCGATCCTCATCGAATCAGGCGATCCGCTCGGCCCGTACGGCGCCAAAGGCATCGGCGAACACGCCCTAGTGCCGACCGCCCCTGCAATTCTCAACGCGATCCGCCACGCGACCGGCGCCGCCATCCGCCATGTCCCGGCAACCCCAGATCGGGTGTTGGCCGCAATCAGCCGGAGGAAGGACCGATGATGTGCTGTTCGATCAGGTCGAGCTGGCGCGGGTCGTTCACCAGTGGAGTGAGAATCAGGTACTCGAGTCCGGCGTCGCGGAGTTGGGCGATCGTATCGCGCATCTGGGCCGGGGTGCCGGTCAGATAGGAGGCGCGCAAGTCGTCGTCTGTGCGGTCTCGACCCATCACGGCGTGGAACCGGGGGATCTGCTCGGCGACGGCCTTCGCCTCCGAGTCGGTCTCCACCACGTGCAGGAACTGAGTGGCACCTATCGTCAGCGTGGCCGGATCGCGTCCGTTGTCGGCGAGGTGCCGGCGGACCACCTTGATGTCGTTGGCCACGTCGCCGGGTTCCGAGCCACTCGATCGAGCCATCCACGCCTCCGCCCCGAAGATCCGCTTGAGCACGCCGGCAGCCATGAATGGTTTGTCCGGCGTGTCAGGAGCATGTGTGAGCGTGCCCCCAGCAACCCACAGGTCCGGCACCGTTGGTGGCCGAGGACGCAAGGTGACATCCTCGATCTGCCAGAAACGGCCCTCGTAGGTAACCGAGTCTTCGGTCAGCAACCTGTGGATGATGGCCAGTGCTTCGTCGGTGCGAGCGCCCCGCTCCCGGAGGGGCACGCCGACCGCCTCGAACTCTTCGGGATGCCAGCCGACCGCCACCCCAAACCGAAAGCGCCCACCGGACAACACGTGCAAAGACGCGATCTCCTTGGCGAGGATCACCGGATGCCGCAGCGGCATCACCAGCGCAGCCGTCCCCAGCCCGACCCGCTCGGTGACTCCGGCCGCGGCCGCCAGCATGGTCATCGAGTCGATCCACGACACTCCGTACACTCCGCGCGACACCAGCAGATGATCAATCACCCAGATGTCTTCGTAAGGCCCATCGTCCACTCGCCGGCAGTAGTCGAGCAACCCCCGGCCGTCATCAAACCCCATGTCAGGCCATGCATACGAAGGAATCCGTAGCCCATACCGCAACGAGGAAGACACCCGGGCATGCTACCTGCCCCAGCTATCTCCTCCCCGCACGGGCAAACCCTCCGGGTTCGTCAAGCCGTGCATTTGGCGAGGTGGCAGCGAGTATTCCGTTTGGCCGACATCGCAGAGTGATCAGCGATGGTCGGAGTCTCGCTGCGTGTCGTCATCGACCATCGACTGGAGCCGGGCTGTCAGGTGGTCTCGTTCCGCATCGTTCCTTGTGAGTTCTATGGCGTGCGTGAACGAGCGCCGGGCTTGGTCTGAGTCTCCCACCGTCGCCTGGAACTCTCCACGACATGCGTGGAGGTAGGGATAGTCAGCCAGTCGTTCGAGGTGTTCTTCCGACAGTTTCGCGATAGCAGTCAGGCCGGCGGCCGCACCTCGATGATGGCCGATTGCCGCGGCCCGGTTCAATGCGATCACGGCATCGCCTTGGTCGGAAACGAGCACGTCATAGAGATCGATGATGCGATCCCAGTCGGTCGCTTCGAAGCACGAGGCTGTCGCATGCAGGGCGGCGATCGCGGCTTGGAGCTGATATGGACCGCGTCGGCCTGCGGAGTGCGCGGCAGCGAGGGCCGCTAGCCCGCTAGCAATCTTGGCTCGGTCCCACTGGTCCCGGTCCTGGTCAGGGAGCAGGACCACCGACCCGTCGGCGGCTGTGCGCGCAGCTCGACGGGCGTCGGAGAGCAGCAGTAGCGCGAGTAGACCGGTGACCTCTGGTTCATCGGGAACGAGTTCGGCGAGCAGGCCGGCGAGCCACAGCGCCTCTTCGCACAGGTCGCCGCGAACGAGCGAAGCATCGGTAGCACTCGCGTGACCCTCGGTGTAGATCGAATAGATCACCGCACACACAGCGACGAGTCGCTCGACCAGCCCATCACGATCGGCACGAAACACGATGTTGGCGCCCGCGATCTTGCGCTTGGCGCGGGTGATGCGGCGCGTCATGGTCGATTCCGACACAAGAAATGCCCGCGCGATCTGCGCGGTCGAGAGTCCGGCGACGATGCGAAGGGTAAGCGCCACCTGGCCCTCGGGGGCGAGCGCAGGATGGCAGCACCCGAGGATCAGCGCGAGACGATCGTCGAAGAGCCCGTGAGTGGACGCTCCAGCGGCGCTGCTATCACCGTCGACAGCTTCGGCCCGACGAGCGAGTTCGGGAATCCGACGATCAAAGCTCCGCTCTCGACGAAGCCGGTCGACCGCCTTGCGTCTGGCTGTCGTGACGAGCCAGGCGCCGGGAGCATCCGGCCAATTCCCAAGAGTCCAGTGCTTCGCCGCGGCCACGAACGCCTCTTGGGTCGAGTCCTCGGCAAGGTCAAGGTCTTCGAGATCACGCACGAGGGTCGCGACCACGTTCGGCCACTCGGTACGGAAGACCTTGCTGAACTCGCCAGGCTCGTTCATCGAGTTCTGGTCAGCCACCCATTTCCGCGTCAAGCTCGGCTGGTATCTCCATCACTGGCCGGACCTCGACCAGGCCGTGTGGATGAACCGGGCTCCTTGCGGCCCACGAGATGGCTTCGTCGAGATCGGCGACATCGATGATCTCGTACCCACCGATGCTTTCCTTCGTCTCGGCGAAAGGACCATCGGCTGTGATAGTCGATCCATCCTGAACCCGGACGACGGTGGCGGTGACGGTCGGTAGAAGCGCCTCACCCGAAACCCACACCCCGGCCGCAACAAGGGCTTCGCTGTAGGCGAACCAGGCGGCCATTTCCGCTTGGCCTTCCTCGGACTCTGGATCAGGACCCGTGCGGTTCTCGTCATCACAGAACATCAGCATGTATTTCATCATTCTCTCCTCGTTAGCTGAGTTTCCGGGCCAGTAACCCGGATGGTGTCTGGTCGGGATGTCGACGAACGCGAAATCCCAAATCGGACACATTCCAAGAATTTCTTTCCGACAGCGCCCGTTCCCTCTTCATTCAAGTCGCCGCAACCTGCACGCTGCGGGCACAATGCCCTATGGTGAGTTGGCAAGCAGGCTGGCCAAGTCCTTGGGTCCAAACAGAGGGCCTTCGAACCGGCTATCGACTCTCAGCTCGCGGTCAGAGCTACCACGCGGCAGTCAATGATCGTTCTCTGCGGACAGGATGGCTTTCGATCACGCGATCAGATCGGTGGAGGTTCGATGCCGTGTAGGGTTGTGCCAGTCGAATCGTTGGATCGCCTCCGTCGTCTCGACGCTGCGGTCGGGACCTTCAGTCACGACCGGACCATCCACCGGCTCTCGAAAGAGCGAAAGTGAACTGGCTCTTCGCTAACCGGATGTCGCCCGCAACTCTTCTCTGCCAACACGGCGACGGGACGTAGACGTCGTGGAGGTCAAGACGAATCGTCGGTATCGCTTCGCTCTACAGGGAGGTCCGTTCGGCGATCGCGACGCGCTGCGCGCCCATGCCCGCAATGTGGAGGCTCTTGGCTACGAGGAGTTCTTCAGTTCGGATCACATCGGCGCACAAGGATCTGGCGGGCGCAATGGTGGGATGTTCGTGACTGACCCGTTCATCCCTCTGGTCGTCGCTGCGGAATCCACGACTCGGCTGCGCGTCGGGCCGCTGGTCCTGAACAACGAGTTCTACAACCCTGCAATTCTGGCGAGAACGGTCGCCACCTTGGACCGGCTCACAGGTGGACGGCTGGTACTCGGACTTGGCACGGGTTACGCCGCCGGCGAGCATGCTTCGATCGGTGTGCCCATCCGCCCTCCCGGACCGCGCGTGTCGCGACTCGAGGAATCAATCGTGGTGCTGCGGGCGCTGCTCGACCATGGCAGCGTTGACCACGACGGCGAACACGAGTCGATCCACTTCGATGACATCGGCGTTGCGCCACTCCAGGCCCGGGTGCCACTTCTCGTCGGCGGCCACGGCCAACGCGTGGTCAAAGTCGCCGGCAAGCACGCCGACATCTTTCAGTTCACGGGCCTCACTCATGGCCCCGATGGAGCACCGAGCGCCAGGGGATTCGGACTGCACGACCTCATCGAGCGGGGTCGCTGGCTGAGCGAGGCCGCAGGTGAGCGGGATGGCTCGATTGAGCGGTCGTCCCTCGTCCAGTTCACGGCATTTGGAGACGACATCCCGCCCATGTCGGAGCTCACCGAGAGATTCGGCCTGGACAAAAGCGTCATCGACGAATCACCGTTCATCCTGTTCGGATCCATCGAGCAGGTAATCGACAAGATCGAACGGCTCCGAGAACGCCTCGGGATCACCCACTACGTCGTACGGGACGCCGATGGCTTCGCGCCGATCGTCGACGCGCTTACGTAGGGGCCGAGCCAAGGGTTGAACGATGCCCTCAGCATCACCAAAACCCCCTCTAGCCAGCAGCAATGAAGAGCGCCGGCAATTCGCGCCCGTCGCCTGTTCCCGTCAGGCACCCTCAGGCCGATAGGCTCGACTGCCACAAGCCACCGCACCCGAGACAAGACCTCGGCACACCAGGCTGGAGCAGAGGAGCAATGTGGCAGCGTTCGTTGACTTTGAGGGCAAGATCGCTGTCGTAACCGGCGGAGCGTCGGGCATTGGCCGCGAATTGCTTCTGCAGCTTGCCCAGGCTGGCACTCACGTGGCGACGTGCGACGTCGATCGAGAGGCACTGGAAGAGTCCGCTCGCCGGGCCAGATCCGGCAACCCAGAGGTACGGGTTACGACGCATACCTGCGACGTCTCGGATCAGGTGGCAGTCGATCGTTTCGCCGATGAGGTCGCTGAGGCACATTCCTGCGACGCCATCCACCTACTGTTCAACAACGCGGGAATCGTGGGCGGCGGCTCCTTCGTCACCAGCAAACGCGAAGAGTGGGACCGAACGTTCGCAGTGTCCTGGTTTGGCGTCTACTACTGCACCCGCGCCTTCCTGCCGATGCTTCTCGTCGCCGACCAGGGAGTAGTCATCAACGTGTCCTCGGTGAATGGGGTGTGGGCCAGCCTGGGTCCCGGGACAGCTCACACCGCCTACTCATCCGCGAAATCCGCTGTGAATGGATTCACAGAGTCACTGCTCGGCGACTTCCACAAGAATGCGCCCCACCTCTCAGCCATCCTGGTCATGCCAGGCCACGTTCGCACCGGGATGTCTTCGCCGCCTCGTTCTTGGCGCCGCTCAGTCGTTTCGCTCGGGGCTGATTACCGTCCCGTGACCGCCATGACGGCAGCGACGGAGATGATTCGGGCGGTTCGCAACGGCGACTGGCGGGTACTTATCGGCGAAGACGCCAAGGCCATCGACGCTCATGTTCGCAAAGACCCCTGGTCGGCCTACGACCAGCCTTGAAGCCTGTGCGAGCGAGGCGATCAGAACAGCGCTGCTATCGACAGAATGAACCGTGCCGCAAGCCCCGCTCGGAGTCACTCTACTCAGCCTTGTCGGGGCCGGAAACTCGGTCGTTGAGTCTGAGTAGGGAGAACACGGTCAGATCACGCGGCCTTGGGGAGGTCGATCCAGTCGCTCTCGGCCTGCGGAGTTTAGGGGTGCCGAAGTCAAGTGAACGTTGCAAGGAGGGCTCTGTTGAAGACTTCGCTTGGGGTTCGGTAGCCGAGGATTTTGCGGGGCTGGTTGTTGAGTTCGTGGGCGAGCTGCGTACGCCGGCGATGGCGGAGGCGCTTGGGCGCGAGAAACTGATCATCAGGCTCAAGGAAGCATCCTTCGACGCGGGGCGTTTTGTCGCGACCCGCGACACACTGCGGCGATATGAGCCAGAAGCGACCTTCCTTTCAGGCAGCGACAATTTCGTCTTCGAGTCATTCGTTCTCGGTGCCCGTGGTTGCCTGTTGAGCCTCGCAGGGATTGGAGGCCGGCTCACGGAAATGTTGGCCGCAATCACACGCGGTGACATCGATACGACGAGCCGCATGAACGCAGAACGTGGCAGCCCGCTCGCCGAGGTGATGTTCGCACCGGCGATGCGAGACAACCAGTCGCGCATTAAGGAAGGCCTCAAGCATCTGGGCATCATTCCCTGCGCGGCCGTTCGCGCTCCGCTCCGCGCCGTCGACGAACGCGACTACGCAAGGATGATCGCACCCGTTGACGGCGTCTTCTCGTGACCGTTGTGATTTCGTCAGTCTGGTCGTGCCCGAGCTGCGCCTCCGGGGGAGATCGGAAGGGCGTCGTGTAGGGAAAGGGTGTAGATCTCGGTGGTCGG
>CALCCX010000607.1 GCA_937900165.1 uncultured Acidimicrobiia bacterium
CACAACAGCAAGTTAAACTTAAGGATTAAGAAGTAATACCTAGCGCGACAAAGCCGCAACGGAAAACGGAATTCGAAAAACGCAAAATCGTGGACTTTTCCATAATCTTCTATTTCAGTTTTCAGTTTCCAGTTTTCGATTTCCGATTTCATTTCATGCACAAAAGTGCAAAAGTTCACGCATAAATACCATAGATTCCTCTTCATGCCACAAATCCTAAAAATCGGAGGCAAGACCATGTTAGCACTTTGTCGCAGGCTGTCACCTGTCCTTAATGCTTTGCTGTTTTCGCTCCTGGCCGTTTTGATTTCCGGAACCGCCCAGGCCCAGCCGAAGCAGTTTGGCGATTTGGCTGAGGGGCCGTACGGTAAACTCGTTATTCAAAACGTCATGGTGATTCCCGGTCACGGCGGGCCGCCTGTGGGCCCTTATGATCTGATGATCGAAGGCAACACGATCACTCAGATGATGCCTTTCGATGCGGTGACCGCCGCAGGCCGCGGTCAAGACAATCCCGAGAACGACCGGCCTCGGTGGAGCTACTGTTCTGAGTAATGACGCAAATTCTTCTTGTCGCCGATACCGAATGGGTGGTCAACCAAACTCGTTCGGCCCTGGCGGGGCCGTCGAACGGCCTGCATGAACTCGCGGATCCCCGCCAACTCCTCGATACGGCTGTCGAAGTCGAACCTGACATAACAATCGTCGACATGCAGATAGGTTCCATGGGCGGCATGGCAATCGTTCGCATGTTTCGCGGCGCAGTGATAGCAGGCGAAATCCAGCCTGGGCCGATCATGCTCCTGTTGGATCGCGAGGCAGACGAATTCCTGGCAAAGCGGGCCGGCGCAGACGGTTGGCTGATCAAGCCGTTCACCGCCAAGGACCTCACCGCCAAGGTCGCTGCCCTGCTGCCCGTCTCGGAGTCGGCATAGTTGGGTCGGCTTTGTGTCGAAGATTCGGGCCTGGTCATGGTCGGCCTCCAAAATTCGGCTATTTGGCGCAGCCGGCCCAGCTGTAGCCGGGCTCGCTGATGCCGTTCGATGGTTTGCAGCTGGTACTCCTGGGGGTCTTCTCGGCCTGCGTCGTTTCGTCGGGTTTTCTGTCCGGCAGCGAAACCGCACTGACCGCCATACCACGCGAGAGGGTTCATCAGCTCGCAGACCGTGGAAAACGGGGTAAACATCTTGCCGCCTTGGCCAGCGACCCTGAAGGCACACTCGGCACGGTGCTCGTCGCCAACAACTTCGTCAACATCCTGGCGACCTCGCTTGCGACGACGCTGGCGATCGCTCTTGTGGGTGAGAGCTGGGGTCCCTGGCTGGCAACGATCATCGTAACGATCATCGTCCTCATCATCGGTGAAGTGACTCCCAAGACGTTGGCCGCCAGACGTCCAGAGCGCTTCGCTCTGGTGGTTGCCACGCCCATCTATCGGTTGCGAATCATCCTCGCGCCAATCTCTCGGATCTTCATTGCCGCCGGACAGGGTTTGTTGAAGTTGATCAGGGTCCCACCGTCCGAGGACGGCGGAATCACGGGAGCTGACATCGCAGCCCTGGCCCAACTCGGCTTCCTTCAGGGGGCCATCGATACGCACGAGCGCGAAATCATCGAGTCGCTGTTCGAGGCAGCCGACCAACCGATCCGGGAGGTCATGACGCCCCGCGTAGACATCGTCACCTTGGTTGCGCCCGTCGAAGCCGGCGCGGTGCGCAAGGCGGTCGCCGCAACCGGCCACGCCCGCTACCTCGTGGTGGAAGAAGACGGAGACCTGGACACGCTGATCGGGCTGCTCTATGCCAAGGACGTCTTCCGCCACGACCTCGAACCAGATTCGGCTCAGATCCGCACCCTCATCCGTGATCCTCACTACGTTCCCGAAAGCACTCCACTCATGCGGGTGCTACGCGATCTGCGCGAACGGCGAGGCAGCATCGCCGTGGTCATGGACGAGCACGGCGGGGTGGAAGGTCTGGTCACCACCAAGGACCTGGTCAGTGAGTTGGTCGGCGGCCTGCAAGACGAATACGACCCGACGGAGCCGATGACCGTGCCGGTTGGTCGCAACACCTGGGTGGCGGACGGTCGAGTGCCGGTGGACGAAATTGCCGAACAGCTGGAAATCGAGCTACCAGAAGGTCCGTTTTCGACCATCGGCGGCCTGTACATGTTCATCTCGGGGACAGTCCCAAGTCCTGGGGATCGCGAGCAGGTCGAGGGCCTTTCGATGACAGTGACCGCCATGGAAAAACAACGTATCGACAAACTCCGCATCCAAAGAATCTCCGGAGGAGCCCTCACCCGGAGTGAGTAACATGACGGCTCCCGCAGCGGGCAGTAGCGCAGCTTGGTAGCGCGCTTCGTTCGGGACGAAGAGGTCGGGGGTTCAAATCCCCCCTGCCCGACGGCAGAACCCACGCATCGGCGTGGGTTCTTTCGCGTCCTATGCTCGCTTCAGTCGACTAGCCCTTCGGCTCGCATGAGTTCGAGATGTCGGAGGTCCTTTGGGCGGTTGGCCAGCCGCTTGTATTCGTATACCGCGCCCAGCCGCACGAACGGCAATCCTTCGATGACCTCGGCGTCTGTGATGAGTTGTTCGATGTCGAAGACACCAAAGTCCCATCCTCGGCCGAAGGTCAGCCCGTTGCCAAAGTCGACGGTCATGTCGTCTCCGTACATAACCACCGAACCCAGATCCTTCACGGCATCCCAAGCCGATCCTCTGGTGATCACATCGAGGTCGCCCACGATGTCGATCAGCCCCCGAATCGCCAGAGGCCCACTCCCAAACACCGCAAAATCATCAACTGGGAGTTCGAGCGCCCGTAACCGCTCGAATAACACCTCAGCGTCCAATCCAACCATCGCTTCATCGTAGGTGGGCGGAATGACGATGCGTCGAGGCTGCTCGCCAGCCGCTCCACGGATACCCTGGCGTGCATGGATGTGAGAGATCTTCAGGAACTGATGGCACGAACCTATGGAGAACGGGACGCCGAACGGGGGGTCAGCGCGGCGGTGGCGTGGCTGGCCGAGGAGGTTGGAGAATTGGCTCGGGCGATTCGCAAGGGCTCACACGAGCAGCGCCTCCACGAGTTTGCCGACGTACTCGCCTGGACGGCTTCGCTCGCCAACCAGACCGGCGTGGACCTCAACGAGGCTCTCGCCCGATACGCCAACGGCTGCCCTGCCTGCACGAACTTCCCGTGCAGCTGTGACTGAAAACGGACTTGCGCCCAGCCCAGTGTTGCCCATCAACTACCGCCGCTGACCGAACTCGGGGCCCTGAGGGTCGCTATCGCGACTGCCTTCTTGCAGCACATCGCTCACACATGTCGCCATATTGGCGCGCTGAACCCTGGGTAGTACCCAGGGTTCGCTTGACAATACATACTCGGTATGTATGATCCTCTACATACCGAGTATGTATTGGATGGAACTTCGGCATGGGGATCAAGGAAGGTTTGCTGACTCTCCTGGCGGAGGGGCCTGCTCACGGGTACCAGCTCAAGCTCGACTTTGAGGGGGCAACCGGCGAGGCGTGGCCGCTCAACGTCGGGCAGGTCTACACCACCCTGCAGCGTCTCGAAAGGGACGGGTTGGTCGAGTTGGTCGAGACCGACGAAGACGGTCGCAACATCTACTCCATCACGGCGACAGGCCGAGAAACCCTTCAAACGTGGATGTCCACGCCGGTCGAACGCACCGTGACCAACCGGGACGACGTCTCGATGAAGTTGCTGTTGGCCATGGCGTCTGGCTTCGTCGACCCGGTCGAAGTTATCGCCATCCAGCGAGACGCCACCATGGTCGCCATCCAGGACTACACCCGGGTCAAGGCCAAGACCGACGCCGGAGACCTCGCCTGGCTGCTTCATATTGACCGGCTGATCCTGCACGCCGAGGCCGAACTCCGCTGGCTCGACCGAGTCGAAGACCGGCTCGGCCAACCAGGAGCGACGACACGTCGCCGCCAGACCGCTTCCCACAATCCCGAACCGGCACCAACCCTCCCCGAAGGAGATACCCAATGACCGACAACGTCCTATCGATGCGCAGGGTCGGGCGAACCCACGGCAAAGGCGCCCAGCGAGTCGATGCACTCGTCGACATCGACCTCGACGTCGCTCCCGGCGAATGGGTGGCGATCACCGGCCGCTCAGGGTCAGGCAAGACGACCCTGCTCAACCTGGCGGGAAGCCTCGATGAGCCCACCACCGGCACCGTAATGGTCGGAGGCGAACACCTCGCAGACATGTCGAAGAACGAGCTGGCCCGCCTACGACGCCAGTCGATCGGCTACGTATTCCAGGACTACAACCTCTTGCCAACCCTCACCGCCGCCGAAAACGTGGCCCTCCCGATGGAACTCGACGGTATCGGCCTGGCGGCAGCGAGACGTCAGGCCGAGACGGCATTGGACCAAGTTGGGTTGGGTGTGATGGCCGATCGATTTCCAGATCAACTTTCCGGGGGCGAGCAGCAGCGGGTGGCCATCGCCAGGGGCATCGTCGGCCCCCGCACACTGCTACTGGCCGATGAGCCCACCGGGGCCCTCGACGACCTCACCGCCGAGAGCATCCTCGAGGTCCTGAGAGCCCGATGCGATGAAGGAGCGGCCGCCATCATGGTGACCCACGAGCCGTCGTTCGCCGCGTGGGCCGATCGGGTGGTGCGTCTGCGGGACGGGCGGATCGAATCGGTCACCGAGGGATCGACGGTTCCTCCCAGCCTGGCGGAGCTGCGCGGATGACCGGTTCGGAGCTCGGGGCGCTCAGCCGCCTGGCGCGTCGAACCGCCAGACGCAACTGGAAACGCACGGCGCTGATCGTCGCCTTGATCGCCATCCCGGTCGCCGCCGCCCAGGTAGCGGCCGGCATGATCGCGGCGGGCAAAGTGACCCCGGAAGAACGTGTCGCCAACGAACTGGGCGCCGCCGCAGTCCGCATCGACGCCCTCGGATCCACCCCCGACGTACGCCAATGGGTGGATGAGCAGATTGCTGCCCTCGCCCCGGAAGCCGACGTGTTGGCCTACCAGACAGTGTTCGCGTCTGTACCAGGGGTCTCACCTTGGCTGGAGGTGACCAGCCTCGACTTGGCCTCGCCCATCGCTGCCGGCATGGCCGGATTAACCGAAGGGGTGCTTCCGACCGCGCCGAATGAGATCGCAGTCTCAGAGGTCATCCTGACCCTTGGCGACCTAGAACTCGGCGACACTCTCACGGTCAGGACCGACGTCAACAGTCTCTCTGGCGAACCAATCGGAGAGTTCACCATCACCGGCGTGGTCAGGGACGTCCTCGCTGTCCACCGCCGTTTCGCCGTAGCCTCTCAACAGGACGTCGAGGCATTGCTCGCTGCACCCACCCGCGGGCGTCTGAGCAGCGCCGCTATCTGGCTGGTGGCCGGTGTCGGAGCCGAACAAGTCGTCGATGTTGTACCGAAGTGGGAGGAGGCGCGGCTGGGTTTCTATCCAGTGCAGACGGCGACCGCCCGGCCGCCAGAGTTGGCAGTGCTGTCCGAAGAAGTCTATTCGGTGTTGAGCGCCGAGCAGATCGCCGAGCTGGTCGACATGGCCGGCGAACTCGAACCATGGGAGATCGGAAGAGCACACGTCTGAACTCCAGTCACACTGATATATCTCGTATGCCGTCTTCTGCTTGAAAAAAAAAAAGATCATAAGAGCACACGTCTGAACTTCATTCACACTGATATATCTCCTATCTCTCTTTTTCCTTCTCAAAACACCTTCTATATATCTTTTCCCCTCCTTCGGTTTAGTCTATGCCGTCACCCCTACTTCTTTCCCCTTCCTCATCTCCC
>CALCCX010000608.1 GCA_937900165.1 uncultured Acidimicrobiia bacterium
GTTAGCTGTATCTATGTAGTGTTACGGTTTTCGTTGTTTTTTTTTTTTTTTTTTTTCAAGCAGAAGACGGCATACGAGATATATCAGTGTGACTGGAGTTCAGACGTGTGCTCTTCCGATCTACAATCATTATATTTTTTTCTTAAAAGCAGCTGGGCTTTCTTTGCTTCTCGTTCATCGGTAAACCCGCCTACATAAACAACTACATATTTGCCTTTTTTTAATAATTTCACAGAGAATCCTGCTCGTTCTAAATGTTCTTTTTCTACTTTAGCGGTATTTTCTTTCAGACAAGAAGCCACCTGAACAACATATTTATTCTTACTATTTATTTCTTTTTTACTATTGTTATTACGTCCTACTGTTATTATTTTATGAGACAATAATGTTTTTCCGGAAGGAGCAGGGTTCTCTGATATATTTTGATTCAATTTTATTGTTGCGGCTTCTTTTCTCCCCTTCTGTACCCCGATAGAGAAGGAAAACACTGCACCAAAGATAATCATTATACTTATTAGAATAAGAGTATCAAGAGGTATTTTGATTATATGCCTTCTATGGGATAAATTTTCCTTTTGCTGCTGGTTGTTGTGGAACAATTGAAGTTGTTGTTCTTTCATTAATCATTATTATAAAAACTTAACAAAGAATATGCAAGAATTGTTTCATTGCCTTTTTTCTCAATATCTTTAGAAAGTGTTCTATTATCTTGGGATCAAATTGCACTCCCGCCTGCTTTTTTAACTCTTTTTCTACATCCTCCAGGCTCATTTTTTTCTTATATGGCCGGCCAAAAAACATAGCATCAAAAGCGTCAATTACAGATAATATCCTTGCTCCCAAGGGTATTTCATCTTTCTTCAGCTTAGACGGATAACCTTCACCATCATATCTTTCATGGTGGTGCATAATAATCGGAGCTACTGGCTTTAAGGCTCCCAGATCTTTAATGAGCTCAACTCCTGTTTTAGGATGCTTCATGATTATTTTATACTCTTGTTTTGTCAGCGGCCGTTGCTTTTTCAATAACTTAAAAGGAATTTGTAGCTTCCCGGCATCATGAAGCATAGAAGCGTATTCCAATGATTTAATTTCTGATTTTGATAGGCCCATTTCTTTTCCCATAGCTTTCATTAATCTGAATACACTTTTGGCATGGAGGTAAGAGGTTGGTATATATTTATCAAGAAGATGAGTCAATGATTTTATGTAACCGATCATAATCTTTTTTTGTTCTTGATGCAAGGCAAATATTTTTAAATAAATGCCTACTTGCTCTGAAAGCGTAACGAACCATTTTTTTTCTAAATCATCAAAGATATCGTTTTTTATTTTTCTTTTTAATGATACGGCGACCACCGAGATCTACACTCTTTCCCTACACGACGCTCTTCCGATCTCTGGATAGCGGTCGAGCCCTCGCTGGCCGAGGACCGCTTCCAGGCTGTGCCTGGCTCGGCTGTTGGCCCTCCGGCGGCTGACTCCGTCGAGTTCGAGCGGGAGTGCCACGTTCTCCACCGAGGTCAATGAAGGGATCAGGTTGAGGTCTTGAAACACGTATCCGAGATTGCGTCGTCTGAATTGCGCCAGCGCCTTGGGCGACAGTGAGCCGAGGTCGACGTCGCCGAGTGAGATGGAACCAGCTGTTGGTCGGTCGAGCCCGCCGATGATGTTGAGGAGTGTTGTCTTCCCACTACCGGATCGCCCGGTGATGGCCACGAACTCGCCTGACCCAATGGACAGCGTGACTCCGCGCAAAGCGGCGACTTGCCCGGCCTTCGGCTCAAATGTCCTCTCCACTTTGGCTGCGCCAATTCTCATCGCTGATACTCGCTGTTCTTGTTGGAGAGTCTTTCTTCGGCTCTATCGATCCACCGGAGTTCGGCTTCGGCGAGATACACGAGGCGGTCGAGTTGGAGGAGCTCTGCGATATCGCCGTCGCCGGCCTCCTGTTGGCTTCGATGCGCTTGGAGAGTGGACATAGTGGACTCACGCTGCACGCGCAGGATTGCCGATACGTCGCCAGCATCTGAGATTCGACCGAGTAGCACCTTGGTGGCGAGATCGTCCTGTCCGGCCCCGAAGCTGTCGGCTGGGTGCTTCAACCACTCGCTGACAGCCGAGCGCCCCTCGTCCGTGAGTTCATAGACCACTCGACCAGGAGCGCCGACGGAGGTCTCGGAGATGAGCCCGTCTCGCATCAATCGACTGCATGTGGAGTAGACCTGGCCGCGGTTGAGGTGCACCTTGGAGCCGACGGCCTCATCGAAGATGGTTGTGAGGGCGTAGCCGTGTCTGGGTCCGTTGGCGAGGATGGCCATGAGGCCGTATTTCACGCTCATAGATATCCGGTATCGGTACGCGGTATCTAAACCTTGAGAACGGTCGGCGCGGCTGAGTCCGCGGCCTGAGCCGCCTGGATTCGTCAGCGCAGTTTGAAGCGTTGGATCTTGCCGGTGGCGGTGCGGGGGAAGTAGGTCACGAAGTCGACGAGGTGTGGGTACTGGTAGCGCTGGAGGGCTGCCTTGCACCATTCTTGGAGTTCGCCGACCAGCCCCTCGGTCTCTGCGCCTTCGCTGAGGATCACCGTTGCTTTGATGCGCGAGCGGTTGTCGATATCAACCAACACCACCGCCGCCTCTCTGACCGACTCGTGCTCCATCAGGCGGTTTTCGATTTCGATCGGGCTGACCCAGAGACCGCCGATCTTCATCATGTCGTCGACTCGACCCTCGTATGTGTAGTAGCCGTTTGCGTCCTGGTGGTAGCGGTCACCTGACAGGAACCACCGCCCGCGGATCTTGTCACTGGTCCGGTCTGGTTGGTTCCAGTAGGTGGACAGGGCGCTCGGACCGCTCACCCACATCTCGCCGGACTCGCCCGGCCCACACAGCTCGCCATCGGGGTCGCGAATCTCGGCCTCGTAGCCATCCACCGGAGTGCCAGAGGTCCCAGGCCTCACCGCTCCCGCCCGGTTCGAGCAGTAGATGTGGAGCATCTCGGTCGAGCCGATGCCATCGAGAATCTCGATGCCGGTTCGATCGTTGAATTGTCGCCAGATCTCGGGAGGGAGGGCCTCGGCGGCTGATATTCCCAGCCGCACGGATGACCAGTCGACATCATCGAATGTTGGGTCCGCCAGCATCGCGTTGTAGAGCGCCGGGACGCAGAAAAAGAGGGAGGGCCGATGCGTTTCTACTCGCTCCAGGAGGCAGACAGGGGTCGGGCGGCCGGTCAGGTAGATCGACGTTGCCCCCGTCGACAAGGGGAATGTGAGATTGTTGCCTAGTCCGTACGCGTGGAACATCTTGGTGCTGGAGAACACGACGTCCCTGTCGTTCATGTCCAACACCGGCACCGCATAGGAGTCGACCGTGGCGCCGATATCCGAGTGACGGTGTACGACACCCTTGGGCGCACCAGTCGATCCGGACGAATAGAGCCAAAACGCCATGTCGTCCGGATCGGTGGAGACCGGTTCCACCTCGCCGACGTCAGTCGCCATCCAGTCATCGAGCGAGTGGGCTCCGTCGACGGCCGGTCCGTTGGCGACGATCAGCTTCACCTGGGGGCGGCCCTCAACCTGTGGTCCGACCGTCGCCAGGAAAGCGTGGTCGACAATCGCGGCTACTGCCTCCGAATCGTCCATGACGTATCCGAAGTCCTCTGGCCGCAACAAGAAGCTGCCCGGAACCGGCACTCCCCCGATCCGCATCGCCCCCAGAAATGCCGCCGGGAAGGCAGGCGTGTCGTCCAATACCAACAGGACACGATCCTCCCGGCCAATGCCCGCGTCCCGAAGCCCGGCTGCCACTCCACAGACGGCCCGATACAGCTCGGTCGCGGTCCAAGGTTGATCATCAGACGTGATCAGGACCGTGTTGTCACCATCGCCAGCTTCGAGCCAGCCATCAATCATCGTGCTCGTATTGGGTCCGGTCTGCATTTCAGTTCACAGCCCCGAGGTAGGTCGCCTCACGGGTGTGTGATCTGGCGGCGTCCACGAGTTGGCTGCGCATGGCTTGGGGATAGAAACGGGTAGCGGGCAGGTCGTCTAGGGCCAGCCAGGCGAATCCGATTTGGAGACCGTCTGGAACCGTTGGCGTTCCCGGTCGGTCGCCGTCGACGATGGTGGCGCGGAACATCAACTCCACCTGGTGGGTGTCTGCGCCTAGGTCGACGAATTCGTGGTTCCAGGAGATGTAGTCGCGGACGAATAGCAGCGGGCCAGGCTCGACCCGGCAGCCGATCTCCTCGAGGCACTCTCGTTTGAGAGCGTCGGTCACGGTTTCGCCCATTTCCTGGCCGCCTCCTGGCAGGTAGTAGAAGTCGCCGTGGTCGTCCCGGCAGTGAATAGTCAGCAGCGCATCATCTTCGACGATGATCGCTTTGGCGGAGATTCGGAACCGGGCGTTAGAGGGAGATGCCATGGCCCTCCGGCCTTGCCTCGCGGCTCATCAGACGGGCGATCGCAACCTTCGGTTGTTCGCCTTCATGGAGTACCTTGCCGAGATCGGAAGAGCGTCGTGTAGGGAAAGAGTGTAGATCTCGGTGGTCGCCGTATCATTAAAAAAAAAAACAAGTAAGACAAAAA
>CALCCX010000609.1 GCA_937900165.1 uncultured Acidimicrobiia bacterium
GTCGATGAGGGACGGATCATCCAACAGGCGATCGTGCCCTTGGATTGGAATGGCTCCGAGGAAGAGCAACGCCGGCGTCAGTTCGAGCAGATGGTCAGATCGTTCGTGCAGGTCTTCCACTGGATCTCAGACGGCCGGGTTGAGGCGGCGGGCCCTGGCGCGATCGTAAAAGGAGCCCGATTCGCCGATGGACCCTACTCCCCCGAGCTGGAGGAACCAGGTCGGAGACTGGCCATTTAACGGTATCCGCGAAGCCAACCGTTACCCGCCACCCGTCGCCGCGTTTGTTGATGGCTATCTCGAAGTGCGGGTGAAGACCCGGCACAACAATGCCACAACTAGCGGCATGCGAACCGCGGATCGCGGATCGCGACTACAAAATCTGGCTGAGGAACAGCTTCGTCCGGTCGTGTTGCGGATTGGTGAAGAAGTGCTCTGGCGTGCCCTCTTCGACCACCAGGCCGTAGTCGAAGAAGAGGACTCGGTCTGCAACCTCGCGAGCAAAGCCCATCTCGTGGGTGACAACGATCAACGTCATACCGGATCGGGCCAGTTCCTTGATTACGTCCAACACCTCTTTGATCATCTCAGGGTCGAGCGCCGAGGTGGGCTCATCGAAGAGCATGATCTTGGGATTCATGGCCAGCGAACGGGCGATCGCCACCCGCTGCTGCTGACCACCGGATAGCTGGCCTGGATACTTGTCGGCCTGCTCAGGGATACCAACCCGCTCCAACAACCCCATGCCGGCTTTATCCGACTCGGTTTTGGTCTGCTTGCGCACCCAGATCGGTGCCAGCGTTATGTTCTCCAGCACGGTGAGATGGGGGAAGAGGTTGAACTGCTGAAACACCATGCCAACCTCACGACGGACGGCATCGATATTGCGGACATCGTTGGTCAGTTCCACCCCATTGACGACAATCCGCCCCTCCTGATGCTGCTCCAAGCGGTTGATACACCGGATGAAGGTCGATTTGCCGGACCCTGACGGTCCAATGACCACCACAACCTCGGTCTGGGCAACAGTGAGGCTCACCCCACCCAAGGCTTGGAAGTCGCCGAACCACTTTTTCACACCCTCACAGACGATTGCGGGAGTTCCGTTGGTACTCATAGGTTCAGCTCCTGGTCAGGTGGTCGGTCGGAAGTGCAATAGGGGCAGCCATCAACGTTCTCCCAATCCGAGGCTCTTTTCGTATCTCAAGCTGAGACGGGAGAACGTGAATGTAAATATCCAATAGAACATCGCCATGAAAAACATCATCTGCGGCTGTGTACCCAAGAAGTTGAACGGGGCTGTTTGGGCGGGGATGGCCGACCTGGCGATCCACAGAACATCGGCCAGACCGATGATGGCAACCAGCGACGTGTCCTTGAAAGCAACGATCACCGAGCCGACCAGCGCCGGGATGACGGCCCTGATCGCCTGGGGCATTATGATGAGAGTGGTCGACTGAACCGTGGTCAAGCCCATCGCCCTGGCCGCCTCATACTGTCCGCTGCCAACCGATTGCAGACCGCCCCGCAGATTTTCGGCAACGTAGGCGGCTGAGAAGATCACCACCGCCGCAACCACCCTGACGATCTCGTCGAACGACACTCCCTGGGGCAGGAACAGCGCGATCATCACCGAACCGAAGAACAGCCAGGTGATCAGTGGCACGCTGCGCACGATCTCGATGTAGGCGGTCGCCAGCAGCCGGAAGATCGGCATCGACGAGGTCCTGGCCAGCGCCAGCACCGCGCCGAGCGGGAAGGACAGCACCACTCCGGTGATGGCCAGCAGAATCGACAGATTGAAGCCACCGAGGAATGAGGTGCTCGAGAATTCCAGCGCCGTTTCGGCGATCCCCAGCCGGAAAACGACAACGATCAAAAAGACCACCAGTAACCAGACCAGAACGATCTTTCGCCGACCATTGGTGGTACCACCGAAGGAGGGGGCCGCGAGGGCCATCAGCGCAAAGATGATCACCAGCGTCCGGTACAGGAAGGGCATCGGCACGAACCACACCAGGAGCGCAACCACCCCAGACAGGCTGCCGACCAACCGGGCGATCTCGCCCGCCTCCTTCACGACCGCTACACCGAGGAAACCGGCCCCGGCGGCAAATACAGTCACGAGGATCCTGATGAAGATCGGTGCCTCCGGCACGAGCCACACACCCACAGCGACGACGAGATCGGAAGAGCGTCGTGTAGGGAAAGAGTGTAGATCTCGGTGGTCGCCGTATCATTAAAAAAAAAAAAAAAACAAACAAACATAAAAAAAAAAAAAAAAACACACATCTGACATGTACACATCGACCGCATCGCTCGAAAGAACACGCCTGACCGCCAGGTCGCACTTCCTCTGAG
>CALCCX010000610.1 GCA_937900165.1 uncultured Acidimicrobiia bacterium
CGGGTGAAATGTGAGGACATCTGTCTCGCCACTCCACCACGCGGAGTCCACGCGCAATGAGCGTCGTTCGAGGGGTTGGAGGAACTCCACGTCATCGATGTTGATCTCGACCTTGACGTTTGCGGGCGCCCCACCACCGGTCGGGGCGAACCGAAGGCGGATCTCGAGCTTGTGATGCGTTGGCCGGGTGCGAACCACTTGTAGCCCCATAGCCGCGGCGATCTCTCGGAGGGCCGACAGGATCGGCCCGAAGTCTTCGCCGCTGATGCCGAAGGCCACGTAGTCGAGGTCCTCGCTGTAGCGGAGCGGCTCGGGCATCACGATCTTGTGTAGGCAGGTGCCGCCGCGCCACACCAGCCGATCACGGAGGGCTGGGTGCTTTGCAATTTCGATTGCCAAGCGGGTCAGAATCAGGTCCTGTTCCACCTGGCGGTCGGTGGCCCACGGGTGGGCTGCTCGCCAAGCGGTAATGGCCTGCGCAGGTATCAAGAGTCAGCCTCTACGTGTGCATTGACCAAGACCTTCCAGCGGGTGTCCCGATCACCTCCTCGAGTCTGACGAGCGTCAAGCAAAGCGGTGCGTGTTCGTGATCGAGCAAGCAGCTCAAGGGGCCCCAGGTCGACTTCGGCGCCGGCCTGCTCCAGTAGCCATCCGAGACGTTGGGCGATGGGTCGTGCCCTTAGGTCAGCAAGTTGTGCGAGTCGCTCGCCATCGAGGTCGGGAAGTTCAGCCAGGACCGTCGCAACATTGGAGAATCCGCCACCCCATCTGGGGGACGCGACGAGGTCGACCGCGCACTGGTTGGGAGTCGCGACTACAAGCATCGCTTCGGGGCCGGAGACTCGCACGCTGTCGCGTCCTCTGAGATGGCGGGTCTGGTGGAAACGGAGGCGGACCCGTTCGATGTCACGGTCGAGAACGTGGCGGTCAACGACGACCTGGTATTCCTGCACGGCCTGATGAGCTGCACCCCAGTGAGCCGCGGCCGATAGGAAGCCTACGTAGTACCCGCAATCGAGGTGGGCCATCATCGCGTCAATGAAGTGATCGGCAGGGACGACGCGCCAACTCCGGTAGTGAGGAGGTACGGGCACGTACAAACCTTTGGTGGGAGAGAAGAGGAGGCCCTTGGCGATCGCATTGGAGGTGGCTGCGCGGATGGCTTCAGCGCTTCCGCCGGTGTCGTCCCGAATCTCAGAAGACGTGATCGACCCTCGACCCTCTGCAAGGAGCTGATCCCAAAGGGACTCGAAGTCGATTCGTTTCACGAAAATGATCTTACATCTCACTTTTATGAAACGGAAGTGACTGGTCTGCGGCAGGGAACCGACCGACCTCGAACACCTTGAGCAGTACCCCCGCGCCCGCCGGGGTCCTCCGACCGCTCGATGAACATGTCTGGTTCGAAATACTCAGCATTGCTCCGACGTGCTGGCCGCAGTGGGAGTGGCACCCGTTCGTGACACCTCAGAACTCGATGATCCGCCGCTACATCCGGTGCCGCAACGCCAACGCCCACGACAAGACACTCGGCGAAATCACAACGGCGCAAACGTTGCCTGAACGCGGCACTACTTGCGATTCTTTACCCGCACTTCGCCCGCCGCGTCACGGACACCCGGCTGCGTGGGCGCTTGCCAGATAGGGGTTGTCAACCTGTATCTGATCGTTAATATCAAGCATATGAAAGATAATAACCGAGTTACGAGCATGTTGTTCTGCTCGCCACCGCTTCTGAATCGAGAGGCTGAAGTCCTGGCAGAGATCGAGGTCCAGAGGACCCAGCTTCGGCACCGCCTGGTCGAGCCCAGAAGGTGGTTGGGATCCCTACGGCGGCTTTCGCTCGCTCGCGCAATCCAGGGCTCAAACAGCATCGAAGGCTACGACGCTGCCCTGGACGATGCCGCAGCCGTGGCGATGGGCGAGGAGCCGCTCGACGTCGGTGAGGAGACTCGGCTGGCCTTGCAGGGCTATCGAGATGCGATGACCTATGTGCTTCAGTTGGCCGCGGAAGCCGATTTTCAATACGACAAACGGCTCTTCAAGAGCCTGCACTTCATGATGACCGGTCACCGGCTGGATACCAGACCTGGCCTATGGAGGATTGGCGACATCTATGTGCGAAGAGGCGAGACCGGTGAGGTCGTCTACGAGGGCGCGGAGGTCGATCATCTGCCCGACCTGATGGAGGCGCTTGCTCGCACGCTCAACCAAAATGACGGCTCTGGCCCGGTCGTGCGAGCCGGTATGGCGCACCTCAACCTGGTCATGGTGCACCCGTTCAAGGATGGAAATGGTCGAATGGCCCGCTGTCTCCAGAGCCTGGTGCTGGCTAGGGAGGGAGTTCCGTTGTCGCCGGTGTTTCTCAGTATCGAGGAATACCTGGGCCGAAACACCCAGCGGTACTACGACGTCCTTGCCCAGGTTGGCGGAGGCTCGTGGCAACCCGAACGTGATGCGTCCGAGTGGATACGTTTCATCCTCACCGCCCACCTTCACCAGGCACGAACGATGCTGCGCCGCATCCAGGAAAGCGAGGAGCTCTGGACGCGGCTCGAAGTGTTCGCAGCCGAACACGGACTCGGCGAGCGGTCGTTGACGGCCCTGTTTGACGCCGCGTTCGGTTTCAGGGTCCGCAACGCCACCTACCGAGCCGCCTTGGAGCAGATGGAAGAAGGAATTTCGGAAGGAACCGCAACCCGAGACCTGCGGCTCATGGTCGACGCCGGGCTATTGACCTCACTTGGAGAGAAGCGAGGCCGGTACTACGTCGCCGCCGAGCCAATCAAGGCGGCGATGCGCACCCTATTGGAGAGCCGGGATCCCAACATGTTCTCTGACCCGTTTGCAGACTGAGGTTGCCGTCCCCGGTTCGGGAGCTCGAACGAGCAATGACAACCAGTCCGCGACAGCGAGCCGGGTCTATCGCCCGACGACCCGCTCGCCCGGTACCGTTGTGGTTTCGGCACTTGGTGTGGGAGCTTGCTGCTGGGAGAGGGGCTGATCCATGGTCAGGCGAAGGGTTGCGGTGCTCGTCGTCTGCGTCGCCCTCATCGTGGCCGCTTGCGGTTCTTCTCCGACCCCTTCGTCTGGTATCGACGAGCTTCCTGAGCCAACCTCCACGCTTGATCTGAGGGGAGGCGGTAGCGGATCACTCGCTCTCATCGACTTGGCGGACCTCGTATTCATTTCGACGGCGGCGGTTGAGGCGACCGTGGTGGATGTCAGGCGGTCCAGGGCCAACACGCCCGACGGCACATTTCCAAAGATTGACACGTCGAGAGGTCATGAACAGTTGATCGATCTCTACGCACTCACCGACATCGAGATTCGGGTCGAGGCCGTGCTCGGGGATAGGGGTGAACTCGAAGGCGTTCTGGTGGCAGGCGAAACGGTGACAATCACGATCTTCGGGGGCATGCTTCGAACCGTGCTCCAGCCGGACGAGGCCAGAGCGCTCGGAGTGAAGGTGGAGCTGGGAGAACAGCCGGTCGACCCCGATGCAGAATCCGGGGTCGACCCTGATCAGACGTCTCGGACGCCGAACCCTGAGGAACCTGTCGAGGTCTTCCCCACCGAACCGGTTCCCTTTGAGAGCGGCTTCAGCCCGGTTGAGTCCTTGACGGAGGGTGACAGGGTGATCCTGTTCCTGTCCAGTGACCAGCAGGTGGGGTTTGGCGGTGGACCACCGATCGAGATCATCACAATTTCCCACCCGGTCGGGGTCTTTCGTCAGAACGGCGAGGGCGCGTGGGTCTCGGACCTTGCAGCGCCGGGGGACCCTGGCGACGCTCTCGAACTCGCCGGACGAGTAGGCGGCGAATGACCTTCCCGTGGACCACCGAGAGTCTCTCCGGCCTAGTGCTCAGCTCTGCATGCCATTGAGGCGGAGCCGCACAATGTCTGTGTTCGAGACGTCGGTACCAGGATGTCCGCCGGATGTCGTCCCCGGCGTCCTGCGCATCAAGTCTCGTTCGAACGCGATTGCCGCCCGCGCGTCGTCGAGGTTGGCGCGGGCGGTCGCGAGGGCCGGCACGCCGGACGGGTTGCGCGGTGTGTCCTGGTAGCGCGTCCATCGCTCGGTCAGGTCGCGGAACAGCTCTACAAAACGCCTGGTCAACATCGTTTCAATTCTACTCGACTATTGATGTTCAACTCAACTGGTTTGGGTCGATGATCCAGACTTCTTCTTCGCCCAGGGCGTCTTGCAGGGAGCGGATGGTTCGGCCCAGGAAAGGCTCGTTGCCGTCCCAGACGACGACGGCTTCGTTGGCCTGGCGGGCCAGCCATGCCTCTCGCCTGCGTAGTGATCCACCGATCTTGGCTTTGGTGTCTGGTTTCTTCTTCTCCAGGGTCAGGGTTGTTTGTGCGCCTGCGAGCAGTTCGCCGAAGTGGCGTTGGGTGTCCGCCGGCCATTGGGATTGCGACTCGGGATAGGGGAGTACCGCGACATAGGCAACCCCTGCCTGCTCGGCCACCTCGACTGCCAACGTCTCTGTCCCTAGGCCCATGCCGCTGACCACTACCAAGTCATCGTGCATCTGTGCTTTGGCCTCGATGATCTTGGTGAGCTGAGTCCGCACCGCGGCGCAGAGCAGGGTCTCGCCGTAGCCGCCGAGCTCGGGGGGGCGGAGGCCGGTGATCAGCAGAGCGTGGCCTTCGATCGACGGTCCGGCCGACGATGACCGAGGCGCCAGAGACGGAGCGTCTGGGGGTCCGAGGTCGGTTGGTCGTTCGCCTCCGCTCCTTCCTGCCTGTGAAGAGGCGGCTTCGACCGCGAGGCGGTCGGCCATGTCGTTCCACTCGTTCCCGGAGTGTCCCTTCACCCAGCGGAAGGTCAGATCCCGATCCTGGTACAGCTCGACCAATGGCTCCCAGAGGTCGCGGTTGGCGACCGGCTGCTTCTTGGAGTTGACCCAGCCCCGCCGTATCCAACCTTCCCACCAGCGGTCCCGGAAGCAGTTCACGACATATGTCGAGTCGCTGACGATCTCCAGCGGCCCGTCCAGTTGGCGGACCGCGTCGAGCACGGCCATCAGTTCCATGCGTTGGTTGGTGGTGTGGGCTTCCGCCCCACTGCCGAACGGGCCGTCAGGCACCACCCATGCCCAGCCGCCCGGCCCCGGATTGCCTGAGCAGGCGCCGTCTGTGTACACGTCGGTGCGGGAGGTCATCGGCGGCATCATGCCAGACAGCCCGTCGAACCGAGTCACCGGCGGCGGCTCATCTAACCTGTTGATCGTGCTTCGACCTGTTGACGACTATCCGGTTCTGGTTTCCGAGATCGATCGCAGCGGCGATGGATTCTCGGCGAACCGCGACGCGATGTTGGAGAAGATCGCCGATCTAGAACGGCTCCAGGCTGAGGGCCGAGCCGGTGGCGGCGAGAAGTATGTGGAGCGCCACCGCAAGCGAGGCAAACTGCTCACCCGCGAGCGCATGGAGCTCATGCTCGATCGCGACAGCCCGTTTCTCGAACTGTCCACCCTCGCCGGAGTTGGCACCCGATTCCCCGTCGGAGGCAACGCGGTCACTGGTATCGGAGTGATAGCCGGCATCGAATGCGTGCTGTCCGGTCAGGACCCCACCTCCAAGGGCGGCTCTTCCAACCCCATCACGGTCGCCAAGACCATCCGCATTCAGGACATCGCCAGGGAGAACCGACTCCCTCTCATCAACTTCACCGAATCTGGCGGCGCGGACCTGCCCACCCAGGCAGACGTGTTCGTGGTCGGCGGGAAATGGTTCCGCAACCAGACGCAGCTCTCCCAACTCGGTATCCCCAACGTTGCGCTGGTTTTTGGCAGTTCGACGGCCGGCGGCGCATACGTGCCGGCGATGGCCGACTATTCGGTGATGGTCCGCGAGCGGGCCAAGGTGTTCCTGGGAGGCCCGCCTCTGGTCAAGATGGCGACTGGCGAGGTGGCCACCGAGGAAGAACTGGGCGGAGCCGACATGCATTCGCGTGTGTCTGGTCTATCCGATTACCTGGCCCAGGACGAGTACGACGCCATCCGGATCGGGCGCCACATCGTCGCCCACTGGAACTGGTCAAAGCTTGGATACGGACCAACCATGCCGGCCGACGAACCCAAGTATCTCGCCGAAGACCTGGTTGGGATCATCTCCCACGATCTCAAGATCCCGTTCGACATGAGAGCGGTGCTGGCCCGGATCGTCGATGGGTCCCGCTTCGACGAGTACAAGCAGCTCTACGGGACGTCGCTGGTCAGCGGCTGGACGTCGATCCACGGGTTCCCTCTCGGGGTGATCGCCAATCAGCAGGGAGTGCTGTTCAGCGAAGAGGCCAACAAGGCGACCGAGTTCATCGCCCTGTGCAACATGCATGACACGCCGATCCTGTTCATTCAGAACACCACCGGCTACATGGTCGGCACCGAGTACGAGCAGCGGGGGATCATCAAGGACGGGGCCAAGATGATCAACGCGGTCGCTAACTCCAAGGTCCCCCACATCACCCTGATGGCCGGAGCCAGTTACGGCGCTGGGAACTACGGCATGGCCGGGCGGGCATACAACCCCCGGTTCGTTTTCACGTGGCCGAGCCACAAGATCGCGGTGATGGGCCCAGAGCAATTGGCAGGGGTGATGGACATCATCGGACGCGCATCCGCTGAATCCCGGGGGCTCGAGTTCGACGAAACCGAGGCCGCCACCAAACGCGAAGCCGTCCGCCAGCAGATCGAAGAAGAATCTCACGCCTACTTCTCGACAGCCAGAGTGCGAGACGACGGCATGATCGATCCCCGCCAGACCCGCCACGTGCTTGGCATGGCCCTGTCTGCCATCCACTCGAACGAGGTCAAAGGCACCAACTCCTGGGGCACTTTCAGGATGTAGCCATTCGTCCATCAGCGCGCGGTTCCCGCAACCCTCGAGATCGCTGCGTTTGGACAAGGGTCGTCCTATATACAGAGCCTGGCGCGCTCGCTCGCTGACTACGAAGCCATCCTCTCTGAGTGATCGGCGATGCGGTCATACCCGATTACCCCGGTTGTTAGCCCCGATCATTCACGTGTTGGTTTGAGTTGAGGTGTCGAGGTCCGCGGAAAAGCCCTTCCTGCCTGGGATGATTCGTGTTGCGAAATACGCATCAACCCGGAAGAAAGGGCATCTCCGAGATGAACGCTAACAGCACACGGAACGTGGTGGTGGAAAGCGGCGGCAGCCAGGTGGTGAGCCATGTGGGATTGCACGCTCTGGGTGCGTTCGCGGATCGTATGGGTGTGGGTGATGCGCTTTCGGGTGCGGTCGGATGGCAGGGTCCGGGGGTGCCGGGCCATGACCGGGGCAAGGTGTTGTGCCACGCCATGCTGATGTTGGCGGGCGGTGGGGAATGTTGTTCAGATATCGAGTTTTTGGGTTCCCAGCAGCGCCTGTTCGGGGCGGTATGTTCGGACTCCACCCTTTATCGGACGTTCACTGAGACCCTGGACGCTTCGGCGGTGGCCCGCGCCGGGGAGGCTGTCGCCCGCATCCGGTCCCTGGTGTGGACCCGTAGCGCGGCGACGACCGGCACCGACCCGGTGATCTTGGATCTGGACGCGTCTGTGGTGGAGATCCACTCGGAGAACAAAGAGGGCACCGCTGCCCATTACAAGGGTGGGTTCGGGTTCCACCCGATGTTCTGTTTCGCCGACGCCACCGGTGAGGCGCTGGCCGCCCGACTACGGCCGGGTAACGCGGCACCCAACAACGCGGCCGACAACCTCGAAGTGTTGGACGACGCCATCACCCAACTTCCCCCCGACGTGGCTGTGGGCCACCGTGCCAACGACGATTCTGGTGAGGTCCGTCGCCGGGTGGTGGTGCGGTCGGACTCGGCGGGTTGCTCGGCCGCTTTCGTGAATGGCTGCCGGTCCCACAACATAGGCTTCCAGGTGGTGGCCCGCCGAAAAACGGCTGTTTCGGCGGCTGTGGCGGTAGCCAACACCGATGACGGACGGTGGGTTAGAGCCCTGAACCAAGACGGCACCCCCGTAGAACCCGACAACGACGAAGACAAGATGACCATGGTGTGTGATGTCACCGATCTGGTCGACCTGGCGGCCTTTCCCGACCGGACGCGTCTTATCGTTCGCCGTGAGCCGCTGCATCCCGGCGCCCAGCAGACCCTGCTCCCCGATCTCGAATACCGGTTCTGGGGCCACTACACCGACCAGGAAGGCGACCCCGCCACCTTGGATCGTCTCATGCGTGCCCATGCCCACGTCGAGGACCACATCGGCCGTCTCAAAGACTCCGGACTCCTACGGTTCCCCTTCACCAGCTTCGACGCCAACGCGGCGTGGCTCCAAGTCGTCTGCTGGGGAGCGGATCTGGTCGCCTGGTTCCAGCTGCTCTGTGTCAGCGGGCCGCTAGCCCGTGCCCTACCCAAACGGATGCGCTGGCAGTTCTGGCACGCTCCCGCCCGGGTGGTGCGCAAAGCCCGCTCCGACATCGTCCGTATCCTCGACGGCTGGCCCACCGCCCCCGACATCGTCGTCGCCTACCGAAACATCGCCGCGCTCACCTGACCGACACCCCACCCCAACCCCCGAACACCAGCCGTGGCACAGCCACGCCCTCGCGTCGACCCAATCAGCCACCTCGACACCACAAAAGCCTCAACACACGCCGACCAGCGACTCATCACCACCCGAACACCCCGACCACTCATCCACACCCCAACAACCGGGGTCCCGTGAATGATCGGGGTTAGTGACCGAGCCCTCGAGGTCCAGCACCTGCTCGTGGAACGAGGGCATCTCCGGGTTTCTCTCCCGGATCTGTTGATCGCGTCCGTTGCTGAGCTCGATGCTCTTTCAGTGCTCCACTACGACGCCGATTACGACCACATCGCCGGCGTGAGCGGGCAGTCCTGCCAATGGATCGCCAGCCGGGCACCCTCTGACTGCTTCTCCGGGAGCAGCTCGAACAATGACATTTGCAGGGAGCCATCGGCTCAATGACCAGGCAGTATGTCATCGGCCTCAGCCTGGATCCACGGCACGGATTGGCTCCTCGCCCGCCTCGCCTGTCATGGCAAGGATCTCTCAGGCCTGACCGGTCTCGCAGATGGTGAAGGCCGACACAACCCTGAATTTCAGTATCGGAGCAGCCCTCCGGCCGATCGGCGCGCGCTTAGTCGGCGGATCCAGGTTCAGACCTCGGAGCAAGACGATCCAATTTCGGGAACCCGGAGTGGCGCTTCGGTGTATAGGGGTGTAGATGGAGATCGATGTGCGAACGCGAGTACCTGTCGCCGCAGTATTTCTTCTGTTGATGCTGTTGGCGGCGTCGTGTGGCGGCGGGATACAGACAGATGTTGCGGCCGGCGAACCTACGACGGCTCCTCCTATCGACTATGGCGTGTGGCGAGAGCTTCCTGAGGCTCCGATCGGAACCCGCCTGTATACGGTGTCGGGTTGGTCGGGTGAGGAGGCTGTCTTCTGGGCAGGTTCGAACCTGCAACGAGACTTCGCCTACGCCCGAGGCGCGGCGTATGACCCGGCGTCCGACTCGTGGCGTGAGCTTGCCGTGCCAGGCTGGGGTCATCCTGGACTGACGGGCACTGTGTTCGATGGTCAGCTCTTTGTAGCCGCCAAGGGTGGTGGCAGCCGGATCGATCTCTCCGACGGATCGGAGACCGGTCTTCCTGATGGGCAGGGTTTCGTGCTGAGCACGCTGATCGCGACCGATGACGCAGTTTGGGGACTGGGGTCGGTCAGCTGGTTCGAAGAAGGCGGTGTCCGGGTGGGGATCGCTCGCTACGAGCCCGAAGAGGGTGCATGGATCCCAGGCCCGGTCTTCGAAGGCACGCCGGAGATGGACAGCCTATTCCAGGATCGGCTGTTCGTGGAGCAACCAGTGCTGTGGACGGGATCGGAGATCATCGTCTGGAGTCAGGACGGACAAGGACTGTCCTTCGACCCGAAGGCGGAGTCGTGGCGGGTCCTTCCGCCCCTCGTCGCTCCTCAGGGCACGCTGACCGACTCTGCGGTCGCGGTCGCCGGCGCTCGTCTCGTCGCCCTTGTCGAATTCGAAGACAACGGCACGGCTGGATACGGAGTGGCGAGTTGGGATGGCGAAACGTGGACGTGGCGGGACACCGACATCGCAGTCACCGACTTCGAGACGGTCACAATCGCCGGAGTCCGGGATTGGATAATGGTGTTCAGCCCGGACCAACCGCCCTACACCGTCCATGTCCCCACCGGGGATTCGATGCGACATGACAACGCTCCGATTGCCGGGGTACAGGTACCCAACGTTGTTTGGACCGGTGACGAACTCGTGATCTGGGGCGGCGCGCCCACACGAACCGACGATAGCCCGAGCCCACCAGGGGGAGCGGTGTGGATCCCACCGTCCACATCGCCAAGGTGAGCGGCCGCCCTGTCGAATGGATCGCACTCCGAGGCACCCTCTGATTGCTCTGATTACTCCGGAGCCTGAAGGCTGGCAAAGCAAGTCGAATCGCCACCACGTGTCGAGCCGGCAGCTCCGCTGGCGAATCGCTGTCCCTGCTCTATCGTCTGGTCTAGAGACCCACGAGGAGTGACACATGGATTTCGCCCATAGTCCGAAGGTCGAAGAGTTGAGGGAAAAACTTCTCGCCTTCATGGATTCGCATATCTATCCCGCAGAGGCCGTATACGCGCAGCAGATGGCCGAGTCAGGCAACCCCAACTTCCACCCGCCGATCATCGAGGAACTGAAGGCCGAGGCCAGGACTCTGGGGCTTTGGAATCTCTTTCTGCTCGACCCCGAGCTCGGAGCCGGGCTTTCGGTGCTCGAGTACGCACCGCTGGCCGAGATCACCGGGCGATCGCCTTGGATTGCTCCAGAGGCCCTCAACTGTGCAGCTCCCGACACCGGGAACATGGAGGTGTTCCACATGTTCGGGACAGAGGAGCAGAAGGGGAAGTGGCTCTACCCGCTACTCGAAGGCGAGATCCGCTCGTGTTTTTCGATGACGGAACCGGATGTGGCGTCTTCCGATGCGCGGAACATCCGTACCCGGATTGTTCGCGATGGCGATGAGTGGGTGATCCACGGCCGCAAATGGTTCTCCAGTGGCGCGGACTCGCCCCGCTGCAAGGTTGGCATCGTGATGGGTGTTACGAACCCTGACGCCGACCCCTATCGGCGCCAGAGCATGGTGGCAGTCCCCTTCGACGCTCCTGGGGTGGAGGTCGAACGTTCACTCCCGGTGTTCGGCTACCACGACCGGAGCGGCCATCCGGTGGTCCACTTCAATGGGGTTCGGGTTCCCATCGACAACCTGATCGGCGAGGAAGGTGGCGGTTTCACCATTGCCCAGGCCCGCCTGGGTCCGGGTCGAATTCACCACTGCATGCGCTCGCTCGGCATGGCAGAGCGAGCCTTCGACCTCATGTGTTCTCGTACGCTTGCCAGGGAGACTTTCGGAAGGCCCATTGCGGAGCACGGCGTGGTTCAGGATTGGATTGCAGAGTCGAGGATCAGGATCGAACAGGCCAGGCTGCTGGTGCTCAAGACCGCCTGGATGATCGACAACGAGGGAGCCAAGGGTGCCCGCATCGAAATCTCGGCGATCAAGGTGGCGGCCCCGGCGGTCGCCATCTACGTGATTGATCGGGCGATTCAGGCCTTCGGTGGAGCAGGAGTGACCGACGATTTCCCGCTGGCCGCCATGTACGCCCACGCCAGGACGCTCCAGATCGCCGATGGACCGGACGAAGTGCACAAACGTTCGCTGGCCAGACGCGAACTTCGCCGATATGAGCCGGGCCACGTGCCTCCTCCATACGAGGGTGACGTGTGAGAGTCAGTGCTGTCCGGCGCGGGCGTGAGCGCGCCTTACTCAGTCGATGGCTGCCGTAGAGCGAGTCGGGGTTGCGACGACGAGGGAGACGAGGGCTGCGGCGATCAACAAGGCACCGAGGAGTGCGACGGCGGGCGGCCGCTCACCGAGAACAACCAGGCCGAGCACGGTGGCGGTGAGGGGTTCGCCGAGCGACAGCGTGGTTGCTCGGTTGACCCCGGTACGCGCCAGCCCGGCGGCCAGCAGGAGATAGGCGATTGCGGTCGCCATGACTCCGAGCCAGCCGACCGTGAGCAGGCCTGGCACTGTCGCTACCCACCCGGTCTCACTGCCCACCAGCAACGGCAGTGAGATAGCGGCCGCCAGTCCGAAGATCGTCGCCATCGAGCGGCTCGGGCTCACGTCGGTGAGGCGCCCGATTGCCGTGGCGAACACCGCGTAGGAGAACCCGGCACCGAGAGCGAGGGTAACCCCGACCCCGTCCATCGACTCGCCGCTACCAACGCTGCCCATGAGGGCGAGTCCGGCGATTGCAGCGGCGCTGGCCGCGAGCCAACGGCGGTCCGGGCGAATGCGTTCGACTGCCCACTGGAGCACGCCCGCGAAAAGCGGTGCCGACCCGATGGCGACCAGTGTGCCGACCGTTACCCCGGTGCGATCCACGGCCTCGAAGAACATTGGTTGATAGGCGGCTATCGACACTGCGGCGGCCAGCGTCGCCGGTCTTCTCAGCTGCCCTGGAGGCCCTGAGGCGGTGCCGGTAGCGATGAGGCCAAGCGCCACGGCTGCCACGATGAGCCGGAAGACCCCGATAGTACGGGGATCGGAGGCGTCTGGCCCAAGGGCCTGGGCAGTGCCGGTAGTACCCCACAACACCGCTGCCGCCATTACGAAGAGTGGGCCGTACATCCATCTGGGTGTTGACTCATTGGACATTGTGCCGCACAGTATTGGGTCGAGGGGAAAGCCGTGCTCGCTTCTGGGTGAGAGCGGTCTCCGCCGAGCGAAAAATCGGGAACAGAACATCGGTTCTTTGGGTTAAGTTGGGGCAATGATGACATATCGAAAATCACCGATGGAAGAACCAGAGGTTCCGGTGAAAGAACCGTGGCGGGAGGAAGCCTCGTGTCGAGGCCACGATCTCACTCTGTTCTTTCCTGACGAGGGCGATCTCGACGGGATAGAACGAGCCAAAGAAATATGTGCAAACTGCCCGGTCAACGACCTCTGTCTGTCATACGCGGTTGAGACGAATCAAACCGAAGGCATTTGGGGTGGCGCGACGAAGCAGGAACGCCGCCGTCTCCGCCGCAGATGGCTCAAGGAGTTGAGAGAAGCCAGCTAGCGGCCAGCCCCGTCTTTCGTGCCGGCTGTGGCACATGGTCGCGCCTCATCAACGACTATGTGGCAAGTCCAGCCGCGCCCATGAAGAGTTCTGTCAGGTCGGTGGCCGTTGTCCGCCAGAATTCGGTTGGATTGCGCGGATCTTCAGGTTCACGGAAGATCAATCTTGCGTCGAGCATCGCTCCCACCATCTCCAGTGCCAACTCGATGTCTGCCTCTGCGTCGGCCTCGACGTCTGGATGAGCCACCAGGGCCGCGCACATCAAAGCGGCGAGATGGTCGTAGTGCCTATTTCGCTCGAGGCGCCCGTCTGCGTCGATGGCAGCCATTGCCAAGCCGGCACGAAAGACATGGGAGTTGCTGTCGAAGAGTTCGCAAGCGGTCCGCATGGCTGTTTGCACCAACTCTCGAACCGGTCGCGACTGCCAATCGGCTGGCGCGAAGAGTCCGTCACCTAGCTGGCGAATACTCTGGAGCCGGCGTGCAGTAAGAGTTTTCACCAGGGCGGTCTTGTCGTCGAAGCGTGCGTAGAAAGATCCCACGGTGCGGTCGGCCCTGGTGACGATTTCAGCGATCGTGATCTCATCGAACGCCTTTTCCTTCAAGAGGTGCTCTGCCGCTTCCAGGAAGCGGTCAAGCGTCTCCTGGCTACGGGCTTGCTGTGGTGTATTTACCCAGTCCTGGTTCTGGTCTTCAATCACGTGGGCCCTCGGATCGCGGTCCTGGATGCGGCAGCATCGCGGATTCCTATTCGATTCTATGAACCCTGTTAACAAATGTCAGGTAGCAGATACTGCCTCATGATCGAGCAGCCACCGTTTCGCTTCGAGACCACCTGCGTAACCGGTCAGTGATCCGTCCGATCCCAGCAGCCTGTGACACGGCGTCATGATCGAGATCGGGTTCCGCCCGTTGGCAGCTCCCACCGCCCTGGCCGCATTCGGTCGACCGATCTTCGCAGCGACTGCCGCGTAGGTTGAGGTCTGTCCAGCGGGGATGTCGTTGAGCGCGTCCCAAACTGTCCGCTGGAACGATGTTCCTGCTGGATCGAGTCGGACGTTGAACTCGCGGCAGCTCCCCTCAAAGTACTCGTCGAGCTGCTGCGCAGCCTCAGACAGGATCGGGTGCTCGCCGGCTTCGACGGACTCGTCGATATGGACCCTGACCCCGAAATCGCCTGGCCACAGGATTGCCCTGAGTCCGTCGTCTCCTCCCACGAGAGTCACCCGACCAACCGGAGTGTCAACCTCACAACTCAGCATCCTGCCATTGTACCGGGCGACGGCTGAGCGAACCCACGGCAACTCGGAGGGTTGCCGGTACCCTGAGTTCCTAGGGCCGCCCAGCAACTCGAAGAGTTGCCAGACACCCCTTGGGCCCATAGAAACGGAATCTCGGCCGACCTGGGAGGTAAGTCGTCACAATTGGAGCGAACCGTTTACGCCTGTTGCTGGCGGTCACGACCAACCAACGCAGAGGCGCAGAGGTATTTGGCGAACAACTCGCCGATGGCCTGGCCAACCGAGGCTGGGATGTGGCATTTCGTTCGCTCGTCCGGGGTGATGGACCGATCGTCGGCGCCGTCCCACTCGTCGACAAGCCCCGTTCCGAGTTGGGCGGCATCGACCTCGACGTGGTCAGGGCTCTGCGGGCTGCCGTGCGAGAGCATCAGGCGGATCTCGTTTTCGCCAACGGCAGCGCCACCCTCCGATACGGGTTGACGACCCGCCTGATGAGGCGTAGACCGAAGCTCGTGTACGGAAGCATTGGTGAGCCGATGGCGTGGGCGATCAACCCACTCGCCCGATTGCGCACAGCCACCCAGATGAGACTCGCCGACCTGGTCACCGCGGTCTCTTCGCCAACCAGGCGCCAAATCGTCGACGGATTGGGATTGAAGCCAACCAAGGTGGTTGTGGCACCGACGGGGGTGCCTTCCAGTTTCGCCGATATTCAGCCTGAAGAACCTACGGAGCATTTGCGCGTATTGCTCCTCGGATCGGTGACGGAGGAGAAGCGTCCGGGCCTGGCGATCAGAGCGGTGCAATCTGTGGCCAATGATCATCCCATCAAGCTGCGAATCGTCGGTAGAGGCGATTTGGTCGCGCCGTTGAACGAGATGCTGTCGTCGGTCGATCCAATTGAACTCACCGGTCCGACCGAAGACGTGGCGCCCCACCTCGCTTGGGCCGACCTGCTTCTGCTCACTTCCAGAACCGAGGGCCTGCCGGGAGTTGTACTCGAAGCTGCGGCCGCGGGCGTTCCGACGGTGGCCTTCGACGTCGGAGGCGTGTCTGACGTCGTGCAGGAGGGGACTACCGGTTTCCTGGTCCCGAGAGGGGACGAGGAAGCTTTCGTTGTTGCGTTGCGAGTTGCCACTGCAGATCGAGCTCAACTCCGGCGGATGGGCGATCAAGCGCGAGAGCTGGTGCTGCGACGCTATACACTCGGCCACTCGTTCGACCGCTATGACGAAGTCTTCCGCTCAGTGCTCGCCGGAAAACGTCCGAAGACTCAACCGGAGGTTTGATCATGCGGGTAGCTCACCTGACAACTGTTGACATGAGTCTGAGATTCCTGGTGTTTCCTCAACTCGCCGCGGTGATCGAGCAGGGCGGGACTTCGTACGGGATCAGCGCCCCCGGGCCGTGGGTAGAAGAGATCGAAGACTCCGGCGTGATCCACCTGCCGCTTACTTCTTCGACCAGGGGCATGAACATAGGCGCAGATTTGGCCGCGGCCCGCCAACTCTATCGAATACTCAAGAAAACTCCGGTCGACATCCTTCATACCCATAATCCCAAACCCGGCATCTACGGCAGGATCGTTGGCAAGCTGGCCGGCGTCCCCATCGTCGTCAACACCATCCACGGTCTCTACGCCACTGAAGATGACCGGCTCGCCAAACGGTTGATCGTCTACATGCTTGAGGCGATCGCCGCCAGATTCAGCGACGCGGAACTCGCTCAGAACATCGAAGACGTTGAGCTGATGAGCAAATATCGGATCACGGTGCCGTCAAAGATGAAGCTGCTCGGCAACGGCGTTGATCTCACCCGCTTCGATCCCGAAACTGTCGGAGAGGCGCCGCGCACTCGTCTGCTAGCCGAGTGGGAGGTGGGTGATGATCAGATCGTGGTAGGCATAGTCGGCCGCCTGGTCGCCGAAAAGGGCTATCCGGAGCTGTTCGAGGCCATGGAACAGCTTGACGATCGCTACGTCCTCGTTGTTGCCGGTCCGGATGACCCGTCGAAGGACGACGCCCTGCCTAGGGATATGATCGAGCGTGCCGAGGCGAACGGGGTTCGTTTCCTCGGAATGAGAGATGATGTGGACGAGCTGTACTCGGCTCTCGACATCTTCGTGCTGCCTTCCCATCGGGAGGGATTTCCGCGAGCGGCGATGGAGGCTGCCGCGATGCGGCTGCCGATCGTCGCCACCGACATCAGAGGCTGTCGTCAGGTGGTGACCGACGACCTCAATGGCTACTTGGTCCCTGTCATCAACCCCCAGGCGCTGGCGACGTCGATCAGCAGGATTGGTGATGATCCTTCCCTCATGGCCCGGCTGGGCGAGGGCAGCTTCGATAGATCGAGAGAGGAATTCGACGAGCGCAGGGTGGTCGAGATCGTGATGGACACCTATCGGCGGGTGGCCCGTGAGAAAGGCCTATCCGAGCTGGTGACGCCCTTGCCGGACAAGGAGTTGGATATCCGTCCGGCAACTGCGGACGAGGCCTCTGTTCTGGCAGGCCTACATGCGGAGATCCGGACCGGGTTTCTGCCCAGGCTCGGCTCGAGATTCCTGACCCGCCTGTACCGGGCCTTGATCGCCTGGCCAGGCGCCGATGTCCTGGTGGCCCACGATGGGGCGGCCCCGCTGGGCTTCGTCGCCTCGGTGGACGATACGGGCAGGTTCTACAAACACTTCCTGAGGCGACATGGCCTCCCAGCCGTATTTCTCTTGCTGCCGAAGCTGGTCAGGCCGAGCATCCTCCGGCGAATATGGGAGACGTTTCAATACGGCACAGAGACCCAAACGGTAGAGGTCGAAGCCGAGTTGTTCGCCATTGCAACCAGCACGGAGTCGAGGGGCCGAGGTCTGGGCGCGACTTTGTTGGAAGCGGCCGTTGAGCGGTATCGGGAGCGAGGCCTCGACCGAGTACAGGTCGTTGTTTCGACCGACAACGCTGCCAGCCTGGCCGCCCATCGCCGAGATCGGAAGAGCACACGTCTGAACTCCAGTCACACTGATATATCTCGTATGCCGTCTTCTGCTTGAAAAAAAAAAACATACCATACTTACCTTGACTACCATATA
>CALCCX010000611.1 GCA_937900165.1 uncultured Acidimicrobiia bacterium
GACTGGAGTTCAGACGTGTGCTCTTCCGATCTCGACTGCAGGTGGCCTGAACGCAGAAACCTTCCTGTGGGTCAGGCCGGAAGATCCACTGATCACCTGGGTCGATTGGGGCAGTTACCCGATTCCTGACAACGGAGCATTGTGGGCCAATGCCCATGTGGTGGTGGGGAGCCTCAACTGGGCAGGCGGCGTGGACTTCAACGGAGTCGGTGGCAACGATTCAGTACTCGGCAAGTCGTTGTCGATCTACGCCGGCACGTCCGCGGACCGGCAAAATATCATCGTCAACGCGGATTTGCTCTTCGAGGATCCGACCGGCAATGTCACTTTCGGTCTCATTGGCAGCGACGAAGTCATCCTCAACCCGCAATCGTTCGGGTCAGACGAAGAGCTTTTCGTAAACGCCTCGCTGCTTGCGCAGAATGTTGCCTGGAGGGTGGCCGATATTTCTCCCTGGGACGCCCCATCGGGGAATACTTGGACGCTCACCATCAATGGCTCGATTGCGACAGTGACGGGAGGTAGCGCTGGTGGTGTCTGGGAAAGGAACTATTTGTTCGACGACCGACTCCAGTATCTTCGTCCTCCCTTCTTCCCGCTCCTCGGCAACGACTGGAGCTATGAGAACTGGCGAGAGGTTCCGCTTCCGGCCTGGGCCCAGGAGTAGCGGCAGGCCGACGCCGGCGCCCCTCTATGCTGGCGTCATATGCTGATTGCCAGTCGTTCGCTGTGGCTCGCCCAGACCAATACCTACGTGCTCGCACCCGAGGCCGGCGGACCGGCGGTCGTCATAGACGCGCCCCCAGACCTCGAGGGCATATCTGCCCTGCTGACAGAACACGATCTTGCTCCAGTTGCCCTTCTTCTGACCCACGGCCACGTAGACCACATGGGAGGGGCTGGCGCGGTGGCCCGCCAACATGGTGTACGCGCATATGTGCACCCGGATGATGACTATCTGACCCTCGCACCTGAGCGCCAACTCGAGATGCTGTTTGGATCGGTCCAACCCGGCGATTTTGCCCCCCCAGACGAGTTCGAACCGCTGCGGGGAGGCCAGACGTTGCATCTGGCCGGCCTCGAACTAGAAGTCAGGTGGACCCCAGGGCACACCCCAGGACACTGTTGTTTCTTCGTCAAGAGTGAGGGTGCCCTCTTCAGTGGGGACCAGCTTTTCGCCGGTTCGATTGGACGCACCGACCTTCCCGGCGGCAACCTGGCTACGTTGATGACATCGATGCGTGACGAGGTGTTGACCCTCGATGACGATGTGGTCGTCTATCCGGGCCACGGTCCAGGAACTACCGTGGGAACGGAAAGACGGACCAACCCCTTCCTCCAAGAACTGACCTGACATGAACCTGCGCGCCCCCAAGGGCACAGACGATGTTTTTCCGCCCGAATCTCGCGCGTGGCGCAGGTTGCTCCGAACCTGGGACGACCTATCTGAGCGGTACGGATATGAGCTCGTGATGACCCCTTCATTCGAACATACGGAAGTGTTCGCCAGGGGAGTAGGCGAGGCGACTGAGGTCGTCGAAAAGCAGATGTATACCTTCGAGGACAAGGGCGGGCGTTCACTCACCCTGCGTCCGGAGAACACCGCGGGGGTGGTGCGGGCCTATATCCAGAACGGCAGAACCGGAGTGTTCAAAGGAGCCTATTCGGGCGCCATGTACCGCTACGAGCGACCTCAGGAGGGACGCAGGCGCCAGTTCTGGCAACTTGGGGTCGAATACCTTGGAGAATCCCACGTCGACGCCGACCTGGAGGTCATCGAACTCGGGTATCGCTTCCTACTGGAGGCAGGTCTTGGCGATATCGAAGTGCTCGTCAACTCGATCGGCGATCCGGCCGATCGAGTCGCATACAACGAGCTGCTCACCAGCTGGTTGACGGACAGGGCCGATCTCTTGTCGTCCGATGCCCGCGGCCGGATTGAATCGAATCCACTGCGAGTGCTCGACTCGAAGGTCGATGGCGATGTTCTCGGGGACTCTCCGACGCCGGCTGACCATCTTTCGGAAGAGACCGCCGCCCATTATGCGGCCTTGGTCGAAGGCCTCGAAGCTCGCGAGATCACCTATCGCAAGGCGCCGAGGCTGGTCAGAGGTCTCGACTATTACAACCGGACGGTGTTCGAGTATGTGCCCAAATTGTATGCCGCCGCCCAGAACACCGTTGGCGGGGGTGGTCGTTACGACGGTCTAGCTGAGTTACTCGGCGGACGCCACCTACCGGCAACAGGCTTGGCGCTCGGTTTGGACCGTATCCTGGTAGCTCTGGGAGACCGACCTCCTCCTAGAGCGCTGGACGTGTTCCTCGTCATCGCCGATCCTTCACTGAGGGCCGAGGCCAGAGATTTCGCCAGACGACTGAGGGACGCTGGGGTGCGAACAGATTTTGTGGCGGGAGAGCGATCCGTGAAAGCCCAGTTCAAGGCAGCAGATCGTCGAGATGCGGCGGTTGTCGCGGTGATCGGCGAAGAGTGGAGCGACGGAAAAGTGACCGTCAAAGACCTCAGTTCAGGAGAGGAACGGCTGGTGGTTGCCGGAGACCTTCCAGGGTGGATGGACAGATGACGACATATCGAACGCACTATTCGACTGAGTTGGGTCTCGACAATCTTGGCGAATCCGTCACTCTGGCCGGCTGGGTGGTGCGACCCCGTGATCACGGTGGGGTTGTTTTTTTCGAGTTGCGCGACATGTCCGGGCTGATGCAGGTGGTCGTCGATCCGTCTGAGTTCCCCGAGGCAGAGGGTCTGCGGATGGAGTCATGCATTTCGGTCACCGGAACCGTCCAGGCGCGACCGGATGGCATGGAGAACCTGGATCTCGAGACCGGCGAGATCGACTTGGCCGCCACCGAGCTCAACGTTTTGAGCGTGGCAGACGTCCTCCCCTTCATGGTCGACGATCGAACGGAGTCTGACGAAGTGGTGAGGCTCCAGTATCGGTATTTGGATCTGCGCCGGCCGAGGATGGCAGCCAACCTCAGAGCCAGATCTCAGGCGATCAGAGCGATCCGTGACACCTTGAACGACCTCGGATTTCTCGATGTTGAGACGCCGACGCTCATCAACTCGACCCCAGAGGGCGCTCGAGACTTTCTGGTTCCCGCCAGGATGAGGCCTGGACATTTTTATGCCCTTCCCCAGTCACCCCAGCTCCTCAAGCAACTTCTGATGATCAGTGGCGTCGACCGGTATTACCAGATTGCACGTTGTTACCGGGATGAAGACCAGCGCTCAGATCGCCAGATCGAGTTCACCCAGCTCGATATGGAAGGCGCGTTTTGGGACGAAGAAGGCGTGTGGGCCACAATCGAACAGGTCGTCGCGGCCGTGGTCGAGCGACTCAGGGGAGTAAGTGTCGAAGTGCCCTTGCCGAGGCTGAGTTACACGGATGCAATGATACGCTACGGGACCGACAAACCCGACATTCGATTTGGCATGGAGATCACAAATCTGTCTGATGTTTTCGTCGGCACCGACTTTCGAGGGTTCGCTGCCGTGCTTGACGACGGCGGAACCGTCAGGGGCATAAACCTCGGCCGGCACGAGATGTCGCGTTCACAGTTGGACGCTCTTGTTGATCGGGCCAAAGAACTGGGCGCTGCTGGGCTCGTCTGGATCGCGATCAATGAGGACGGATCTTTCCGATCGCCAGTGGCCAAGTTTTTTTCGGATCGGGAGACCAAAGGAATCGTGGAGACTCTGTCCGCCTCCCCAGGCGATGTCCTGGCCATCGTTGCCGACTCTCAGAGAGTGGTCGGCGCGGTTCTGGGTGAGATCAGGCTCGATGTCGGTAAGCCGAAAGACAATGATGAGCTCAGCTTTGTCTGGGTTACCGATTTCCCGGTGTTCGAGCAGACCGAAGATGGCGGTCTGGTTCCATCGCATCATCCCTTCACCGCTCCTGCCGACGTTGACGAGATGAGGACCGCTCCAACCGAAGCAACGTCCAGAGCCTATGACCTGGTGCTCAACGGCAGCGAGCTCGGTTCTGGCAGCGTGCGGATCCATGACCCCGCAATCCAGGCAGAGGTTTTTGAGATCCTCGGTATCGGTGGTGACGAGGCACACAGCAGATTTGGATGGTTTTTGGATGCCCTGCGTTTCGGTACGCCTCCTCACGCCGGGTTCGCCATCGGGATCGATCGGTTCGTTGCTCTCCTGCAGAACGAGAAGAGCATCCGCGAAGTCATCCCATTCCCCAAAACCCAGACTGGTGCTGATCCTCTGACGACCGCGCCAACCCTCGTGGCCGACGATCAACTCCGAGATGTCGGTATCGACCTCCGACCAGAAGTCAAAGCGGCCCTAGCCGAGGCCGAATCCACGCAGGCAGGCGACCGGGCCGAGACTCTGGAGGGATCGGACGACTGATCAGCAGCAAGACCTGTTCGCAGCCGACCGGGCCCAACGCCGTCTCGACGTGGCACCACTCGCGGCTCGGATGCGGCCGACCGAACTGTCAGAGGTGGTTGGCCAGCCCGACCTACTGACAGAGGGAGCCGCCTTCCGGACCATGGTCGAGACCGGGCGGTTGGTCTCCATGATCTTGTTCGGGCCGCCCGGAACGGGCAAGACGACGCTTGCTCGCCTGGTCGCACAAGAATCGGACGCTCATTTCGCCCAGCTTTCGGCCACTGCGCACGGAGTGAAGGACGTCAGGGAGGTACTGGCCACTGCTCGACGGCAGATTGAGGAAGAGTCTGGGAGAACAGTCCTTTTTCTCGACGAAATACACCGATTCAACAAGGCTCAGCAGGACGCGTTGCTGCCGGCCGTCGAAGACGGAACGGTGATACTGGTAGGGGCGACAACCGAGAATCCTTTCTTCGAGGTCAACTCGCCTCTCATCTCCCGCTCCACCCTCTTTCGTCTGGTCGGCCTCGGTCCAGAGGACGTCGGGGAGTTGATCGACAGGGCGTTGACCGATTCCAAACGTGGCCTCGGGTCCATGGGGATGACAATCGACCCTGATACCAGAATGAGGCTCGCCGAACGAGCGGGCGGTGATGCCAGGCTGGCGCTCAACGTGCTCGAGGTGGCGGCCGTCGTCGCCGATGGCCGGACCAAGACGGTGATCGAACAGGCTGAACTCGAGGAGGCGCTTCAGCGCAGGATCGTCCGGTACGACAAGAAAGGCGATCAGCACTTCGACGTGATTTCGGCGTTCATAAAATCGATGAGAGGTTCGGACCCGGACGCAACCCTGTATTGGCTCCACACGATGTTGGAAGCCGGTGAGGACCCGGAGTTCATCGCCCGTCGGATGGTCATCTTCGCGTCCGAAGACGTTGGTCTGGCAGATTCTGCGGCTCTCGGTGTCGCGGTGGCGGCGGCCGATGCCCTCGCCTACGTCGGGCTGCCAGAAGCTGCATTCAACCTCACCCAGGCCGCGATCTACCTGGCCACTGCCCCGAAATCGAATTCGGTCAAGTCGGCCATGTTCGCGGCCAGGACCGCGGTGGAAGAGACACCAAGTGCCAGGGTTCCCAACCATCTCGGAAGCACTGGCATGCAGCTGACCAACGAGTATCTCGGGGTCGGAGACGCCGGGTACGTGTACCCACACGATCATCCTGGTCACATCGTGCGCCAGCAATATCTACCAGACGACGCACTAGGCCGAGTGATCTATCAACCGACGAAGCAGGGTGATGAGTCAGCCATTCGCCAGCGCCTGAAGGAGTGGAAGCAAACCCTCAAACCCACCAACGACGACGGCTAGGCCCAGACGGGCGTTCCTTAGGCTCGGCTGCGGATATAGCCGTACTACAGCCGAAAGTTCACGGACTGGTTTGGGCTAGAGGCGAACTTTCGGCTCCGCTGCGGATATAGCCGCACTAGAGCCTAAGGTTGTCATCCTCCCCATGTCACCGGGTGGGCGGGATGGGCGTGGGAGCTGGCGGCGCTAACCTGCCTGGCTCATGCAAAGCAACGAGATTCGGCGCGTATTCGTGGACTTCTTTGCGTCGCGCGACCACGTCGTCGTGCCGAGCGCATCGCTGATTCCAATCGACCCGACCTTGCTCCTGACCAACGCCGGCATGGTTCCGTTCAAGGCGTTCATGCTCGGCGAAGAGGCTCCTCCCTATGACAGGGCGGTCACGATCCAAAAGGTGGCCAGAACGGTGGATATCGACATCGTTGGAACAACGAAACGTCACCTGACCTTTTTTGAGATGCTGGGAAATTTCAGTTTCGGGGACTACTTCAAAGAAAAGGCGATCCCGTGGGCATACGAGCTGCTGACCGAGAGTTTCGGGTTGGACGCCGATCGCCTTTGGTACACGGTGCATCTCAACGACGACGAAGCCGCTGAGATCTGGATCGACGACGTGGGGGTTCCTTCAGCGCGAGTTCAGCGCCTGGATCGTGACAATTTCTGGCAGATGGGCGTGCCGGGCCCGGCCGGTCCGTCGTCGGAGATCTTCTATGACAAGGGGCCAGAATACGGTCAGGAGGGCGGGCCTGCCGTAGACGACGAGAGGCACGTCGAGCTCTGGAATCTGGTTTTTATGCAGTTCGTCCAGGGCGAGCCGTACGACGTGATAGGCGACCTTCCTGCCAAGAACATCGACACGGGAGCCGGGCTCGAGCGACTGTGCACGATCATGCAGGGGGTGGACAGCGTCTATGAAACAGATCTGATTCGCCCGGTGATTGCTGCAGCGGAGGCCGCGACCGGCTTGAAATATGGGCAGGATGAGCGCGCTGACGTATCTCTGCGCATCATGGGTGACCACGGTAGGGCCGCCACGTTCCTGATTGGTGACGGGGTTGTGCCTTCGAACGAGGGACGCGGCTACATCTTGCGCAGGCTACTGCGGCGGTTGGTCAGGCACGCTTATGTGCACGGAACTCAAACCCCGATAACGCCGGTGCTTGTCGCCGCGACAATCGACATCATGCGGGACGGTCATCCAGAGCTGGTGGTCAAGCAGGACTTCGTCACGGAGATGGCACAGCGTGAGGAAACGCTGTTTCGCAAGACGCTGGAGTCTGGCAGCGTATTGCTCGACCAGGAACTGGCCGGTCTCGCCCCAGGCGCCGAACTGAGCGGCACCGCAGCCTTCAAGCTGCATGACACCTTCGGATTTCCAGTCGATGTAACCCAAGAGATTGTTGACGAGCGCGGTTTTGTTCTAGATCGGCCGGGCTTCGACATGGAGATGAGCAAGCAGCGTGAACGGGCCAGAGCAGCCTTCAAGGGTGGAGACGTGGCAGTCCGCCAGGACCTCTATGTCTCCTTGCTGAGTGGGGTCGAACTCTCAGAATTCACAGGATATGACCGGCAAGAGGGAACCGGCAGGATCCTGTCGATCATTCGAGACGGTGAAGCGGTGGACAGGGCAGAAGAAGGCGACAAGGTGGAAATGTTCGTCGATCGCACTCCTTTCTACGCCGAGTCCGGCGGTCAGGTGGGTGATCGAGGCAGAGTCACCACGGAATCGGGATCGGCCGATGTGTTCGACACCCAACTGGCGATTGCCGGTATCCACGGACACCTGGCAACCATTTCGAATGGATTCGTCCAGGTGGGTCAGGAGGCTTTGCTCGCGATAGACGAGGACAGGCGAGAACACACGACCAAGAACCACACTGGAACCCATCTCCTTCATTGGGCGTTGAGGAACGTAGTCGGCGATCATGTCCATCAAGCGGGATCGCACGTCGGCCCGGACCGGCTGAGGTTCGACTTCAGTCATTTCGAAGGGCTGCACGACGAGGAAGTCGCTGATATCGAGGCTGCGGTGAACATGAGGATCCTCGAGAACGCAGCCGTCGAGACCATCGAAGCCACCAAAGCGGAGGCAGAGCGGATGGGGGCACTCGCTTTTTTTGGCGACAAGTACGGGGATGAGGTCAGAGTGGTGAAAACCGGGGACTATTCGACGGAGTTCTGTGGGGGCACCCATGTGCGATCCACTGGACAGGTTGGACCGTTGCTTCTTGTTTCAGAGGGTTCGGTCGCCGCGAACACCCGGAGGGTCGAGGCTCTGACAGGCCAGCGTGCCTACGACTACTTGGTCGGCCTGCGAGCCAAACTCGACGACACCGCTCGATTCTTGAAGGTCAGCCCTGACGACGTGCCTGCCAGGGTCAGAACGCTCGCAGATCGAGCAGACCAGCTGCAGAACGTCGTTGATACGACGGCCAAAACCCGCCTGGCGGAAACTGCGGGTGAGCTGGCCAAGACCGTCGAGGAGGTCGCTGGAGCAAAGATGGTCAGCGCCAGGGTGGACGGGACGGATGCTGCGGCGCTGAGGTCGATCGCATCCCAAGTTCGCGATCGATTGGGCTCTGGCGTAGTGATTCTCGGGGCGAACAACGAGGGCAAGGGCGCTCTTATCGCAGCGTTGTCCGGCGACTTGGTACAGGCCGGGCTTTCGGCGGGGGAACTCATCGCGCCAGGCGCCAAGATCCTGGGGGGCGGAGGGAGTCGCGACCCCGAACTTGCTCAGGCCGGTGGACCGAACGGCGCAGATATCGATTCCGCCTTGAGCGCTATCGAGAGTGTTCTGGCCCAGGCACTCGCCGGGCAGGGTGGCGGTTGAAGATGGCCGGCATGACTGAGACCGCCCATGGTCGAGTGCTTGGCCTCGACTACGGGACTGAGCGGATCGGCGTGGCTATGTCAGATGGCTTGCGAATCGCAGCCTCGCCGTTCGAAGTGTTGAACGCCAGATCGAAGGATCTGATCACCCGAATCGTCGAGATCGTCGAAGAGTTCGAGATATCAGAGGTCGTGGTTGGACTCCCGACTTCGCTGTCTGGTGAAGAGGGACCCTCGGCGTCCGGCGCCAGGCGGCTGGCCGACCGGGTTGGGGCGGCAGCGGGGGTGGCGGTGCGAATGGTCGACGAACGGTTTACGTCCAGGATGGCGGAGTCCTCCATGCTCTCAGCCAGAATGAAGCGCCGCGATCGCCGGAACCGAGTGGACAAGGTCGCGGCTTCGATCATGCTCCAGTCCTACATCGACCAACCCGGAGAGACCGCCCCCGATGAGTAGGTATGAAAACGATGTGCTGTTCGACGACCCTGGGATCCCACCGGAGCGACCTCGTTACTCGGTAGGTGGAGTGGTCGTTGGAGGCCTGGTCGCCTTAGCCGTAATCGTCGGCCTGGTCGGCTTCGGTAGGGTCGCGGCGGACCGACTGTCCGGTTTCACCATTGGTGGTGATGACTCCACGGCCTCGATTGTGGAACCAGGGTTGGACAGAATGATCGAAATCCCGGCGGGCTCGAGTGCCAGTGACATAGCAGTGCTACTGGTCGATGCCGCTGTGATCGGATCGACCGCGGATTTTGAGGATGCTGTCAATGCTCGGGAGGCTGCCAGCGGTCTCCAGGCCGGTCAGTATGAACTTGTGACCGGCATGACCGCCAATGCCGCAATCGATCTGTTGCTCGAAGGCCCATTTGCCGATACGTTCCGGTTGATCGTGCGGGAGGGCTTGCGGGTCGAAGAAGTACTGGCGGAGATCGCCGGACAAACGGAGTTTGATGCCGAACGTCTTCGTTCGGTGCTCGAGAGCGGTGACGTGACCAGCCGCTTCTTTCCGGAAGACATCGAGGGTCTGGTTGCATGGGAAGGTTTACTGTTCCCAGACACCTATGAGTTCTTTGTGGATGTCACCGAACTCGAGATTCTTCAGCGTCTCTCAGATCAATTCGGCCGCAATATGAATGGGCTGAATTTTGAGTCGGCCGAAGCTGAGGGGTTTTCGCCATATGACATCGTGATTGTCGCCTCGATCATCGAGGCGGAGGCCCAACTGGACGGCGAGCGTCCCTTGGTCTCGTCTGTGATCTACAACCGGATTGATAGATCGGAAGAGCGTCGTGTAGGGAAAGAGTGTAGATCTCGGTGGTCGCCGTATCATTAAAAAAAAAAGAATAACAGAAGAAGAAAAACTCAATCTGAAATCTGGCCAACTCCCTGATTCAAGATCTTGCC